>CAMWHX010000039.1 GCA_947174155.1 uncultured Porphyromonadaceae bacterium | reverse complement strand
GTAGATATCGTGGGCTTTGAGCAGTGGGGAGTGCAGGGCGTTGTGGATGGCATCGGAGATACGGTGTTCACCCTCGCCGTAGGCCGTCGAGATTATGGCCGTGCCGCTGTCTTTGAGGGTAGTCTTGACATCCTGGAAATCGACGTTGATATAGCACTCCTCGGTGATGATTTCCGAGATGGATCGGGCGGCGTTGGCCAGAGTGTCGTCGGCTTTGCCGAAGGCATTGAAGAAGTTGAAGTCCGGATAGAGCTCGATGATATTCTCATTGTTGATGACCATTAGCGCGTCCACATGCTTCTGCATCTCCTCAGCGCCGTCAAGCGCCTTGATGATCTTCTTCTCCCCCTCGAAGAGGAATGGGACGGTGACTATGCCGATGGTAAGCATACCGGCCTCGCGGGCCAGACGGGCGACGACAGGGGCGGCTCCCGTGCCGGTGCCTCCACCCATACCGGCGGTGATAAACACCATCTCGGTGTTGTCGCGGAAGAGTCGGCGGATATCCTCGGCACTGTCTTCGGCGCAACGGCGTCCGACCTCGGGGTCATTGCCGGCTCCTCGGCCCTCCGTAATGTTGTATCCCAGTATGAGCTTATGGGCCACAGGCGACATGTTGAGCGCCTGCTGGTCGGTATTGCAGACCACGAAGTTGACGTTGGGTATATTCTGCCGGAACATGTAGTTGACGGCATTATCACCACCGCCACCGACGCCTATGACCTTGATGATCGAGGCGTTGGGGTCGTTGACGAACTGAGAGTCGTCCTTTATGTCGAAGTTATAGTTGTCGTTGTCCATGTGGAGCGTACGGTAAAGATCCGGGTAGGAGTGTGTGTATTTATATGGTGGGGATAGTTATCACTCGTCAATGAGATCGCTGTCGTCACTCTCCGGGGGAGCGAAGAGGTTGCTTATACGGCGTTTGAACATCGACATAATGCCGGGCCCGGACTTGGGTCTGCGCGGAGTCTCCTCCACGGGTTGCTCCTCCTTGCCCGGTTCTTCGGCAGGGGCCTCACCGGTGACCGGGATCTTCTCCTTGCGGGGTTCTTCGAGACACTCGCCATCTCCCAGAGTGGCACCGGCATAGAGGATACTGACCACCTCTATGAGTTCGAAAGAGTTGGCTCTCTGATCGGCTATGGTGACATACGAGGGGAGATGACCACGATGGATCTGCAATCCGCTCTGGCGTCCGAGCAGCTCGGTCATGCCTTGGAGGCGCGAACCGCCACCTATACAGATGATGCCTCCGGCGATATCCTTTTCGGTCAGGGAGGCATAGGGGATCTGCTCCATGATGTTGGCTACGATCTCCTCGGAGCGGGCCACTATGACGTTGGATATCTCGGAGAGGCGCAGGCCGTTGAGGTTTATGGTCGAGGAGGTGTCGCGCATGATGGCGTTTCCCGAGGTGATCTTGATATCCTCGGCGCGCTCTTCGAGCATGGAGAGGGAGGTGAGGTCGCGGGTGATATTGCGGCCTCCCAGGGGGATGGTGGCGAAATATCTCAGGCTTCCCTGCGAGTAGATGGTGACCGAAGTGGTCTCGGCCCCTATGTCGGCCATCATACATCCGAGACGCTTCTGCTCATCGGAGAGTATCAGGAGGCCGCACGCCAGGGCGGTGACCACGAATCCCTGCACACGTATGCCCAGTTTATCGGTGACGGTACGCATGATGTTGCGCGTCAGTGTGTGGCGGCAGACGATGACGTCGAAGATGGCGGTGATGTCGTTGCCCACCATACCCTTGGGGGAGTGTGTTGTGGCCTTTCCGACCTGATATGTGCGGGGTATGGCATCGACTACGGTGAGGGTATTGTCGATAGCAGTTTTGAGAGCTTCCGACTTCATGCGCTCCAGAATGTCTTCGGTGATCTCGGTGTCTTCGGCCAGGTCGAGCTTGACGGTGGCCGGGATGCTGCGCAGCGAGCGGCCGCTCAGGCCTATGTAGAGTGATGATATACGACGAGGAGTGACGGAGGGGTGCTGCTCGAGGCGGTCGATGACCCTCGCGATGCGCGTAGAGGTCTCGTCGAGATTCTGAATATGGCCGAAACGGACGCTTTCGACCCCCTTCTCCTGCTCGACAGCGAGGATCTCGAGGTGTCCGGGTGCGCGGGTCACGCCGACGGCTCCTATGATCTTGGAACTGCCGATTTCGAGTGCGGCGATATATTTATTGTCCTGAGTCATTGCGATGTATCCGGGTATATTGGTCAGGGTTGTGGAGTTGAGTTGGAAGTATCGGGAGAGGGGGGTTGAGAGGGAGAGGTGATGGCGCGTCCGGAGTCTACCGTCGGTAGGGTAGCCTCTTCGAGGTCTATCTCCTCGGTGGTGATGCTGCCGTGCAGCTGAGGAGTTTTGTCGCGGCGTGTGGCCACTATCTGATCGCGAAACTTTACGGAGATAGTGTCATAGACGTTCCATCCGCGGTAGGGCATGACCTGGCGGTAGGCGGTCAGCAGAGCGGCACGTTTACGATCCAGACGTGTGGTATCGCCGAAGTTGATGACGTGGCCGCTGATGCGCGGTATAAGGATTATATTATCCGGATCCCGAGCCACGACTGCCGAGACAATGGCGTTCATATCCGGGTCGGAGGAGATGAATCGTGTGACGGGTAGCACGGATTTAGCCGGAAAAGCTTTGGTGAAGTCACCATAGACGACCGGGACATCTGCATAAAACTCTACCTTTGCGTCCATGCGCTTTCCATCCTTATTGATATAATAGCTGTCGCCGGTCGAGGTGAACACACGTATTTCGGGTATCATAGGCTCGACCTCGATGAGAAGATGCCCGTCGGAAGTGATGGCACACTCCACATCCTCGAGATTGTTGAGGCGTGAGAGATACCGCTCCACTGCGGCGACATCGAGGCGCGTCGCGGGCACACCGTTGATGGGTTTTGGATAGCGTGCCATCTCATCGAGCACACCGGCGCGGGTCACGCTGTCCATATGGGGAGAGGAGCCGACGGTGCTGACTATGATGCCCGGACAGCGCACCTCGTCTGCACGACTGCGCGCCCAGGCACCCATGCACACGACGTATGCGAGAAGTGCCGTCAGCACTCCCCACTTCATCACTGTCTTCCAGACCGGTTTCATCACTCTATGTCAGTCTACTCAACTCCAAAAAACTTGCGACTGACGCAGCAATGCACTGTCACTCAGCGTCTTGATGTGTCAGTATGCGCTTGATGTCAGGCAGCAGCCGATCGATGTCGGCGGCTCCCAGAGTCATCAAGACCTCAAAGTTACTATTTTTTATCAGATTTAGCAAATCTTGACGCGGACAATACGTTTTTTTCTGCGATTTCACATCATTGAGTATCAATTGCGAGTCTACCCCTTCAATGGGTGCCTCACGGGCCGGGTATATCTCGGGCATGATGACTTCATCGGCCGAAGAGAGGGCCCGGGCGAACTGCGGAGCGAAATCTCGGGTACGGGTGTAGAGGTGAGGCTGGAAGATGACGCTGATCTTGCGGCCGGGATAAAGGCGGCGCACGGACTCGATGCTCGCTTCGACTTCGGCCGGAGAGTGGGCGTAGTCGTCGATGAGGGCCGGCTCGGTGCCGTCTTCACTCCCTTCGAGCCAGATTTCGAAGCGGCGGCGAGCCCCCTTGAATGTGCGCAGTCCCTCTCGAACCTGCTCAGGTGTGGCACCGGCCCTGAGAGAGGCGGCTGCTGCCGCCACGGCATTGTCGACGTTGATGGCTACGGGGACACCGAGCCGTATACCCTCGATACGGAGATTGTCAGGCCCGGCGAGGTCAAATTCAAGTGAGGCGTGGCCATAGCGTATGTCGGTGACATGCCAGTCTCCATCGTGGGTACCGCTGTATGTCTCTACGGTCACATCCTCCCCGGTGCGTGGATGGAGTTTGAGACCGGTGTGGAGCAGCAGCAGGCCGCCGGGGCGGATGAGGGAGGTGAAGTGTGCGAATCCTTCGAGATACCCCTCTTCGTCGCCATAGATATCAAGATGATCGGGATCTGTCGAGGTCACTATGGCTATATGCGGGGAGAGATGGTGGAAGGATCTGTCATACTCGTCAGCCTCGATGACCGAGATGTTTGAGCGCTTGGAGATCATCAGGTTTGAACCCGTGTTGCGCAGTATGCCACCCAAGAAGGCGTTACAGCCGTCGGGAGTAAGGCTGAGTATATGGGCTATCATCGAGCTGGTGGTGGTCTTGCCGTGAGAGCCGGCCACGCAGATGGCGTCGCTATTGCGCGTTATGGTCCCCAGAAGGGCGGCGCGCTTGACGACGTTATGCCCCAGGCGGCGGAAGGTGGAGAGTATGCGGTTATCCTCACCGACAGCGGGGGTGTAGACTACCAGTGTCGACTCCGGGTCGAGCATATCGGCAGGTATGAGGTTCTCGTCATCCTCGAAGACAAGCTCCGCCCCTTCGGCGAGGAGTTCGTCGGTGAGTTGGGAGGGGGTGCGGTCATATCCGGCCACGTGTGCCCCCTTGCTGAGATAGTAGCGGACGAGATTGGCCATGCCTATACCTCCGGCCCCGACGAAATAGTAGTTTAGATCATGAATCATGATTGGAGGGATTGGAATTATTGGAGAGATTGGAGTTATTGGGTTAGGGGAGGGGGTGATTGGATTATAGGTTCAGGATACGCTCGATCTCATCGACTATCTTTTCGTCGCTGTCCTCGCAGGCCATGGTGCGGATGGCTTGCGCCATATTCTGCAATTCCGCAGGGGAGGAGATAAGTCTTTCCACAGTCGGGATGAGGGTCTCGCGAGCTTCGGCATCAGGTATCAGGACGGCGGCGCCACGCTCGGAGAGAGCGAGGGCGTTCTTGGTCTGATGATCTTCGGCTACGTTGGGACTGGGGACGAGCACTGCGGGCTTACCCAGTAGTTCCAGCTCGCTGATGGAGCCGGCGCCGGCACGCGACACCACGAGGGAGGCGGCGGCATAGGCAGCGGCCATATCGGATATGAAGGGTGTGACCACAACCCCTTTCAGCCCCTTGGCGGCTTTAAGGGCACGGTCGCCGAAGTTCTTTCCTGTCTGCCAGATGACCTGGATGCCGCGGTTGGCGAGGGTAACCACATTACGTTCCAGACTCTCGTTGAGGGTGAGGGCGCCTAATGAGCCACCGATCACAAGCACCGTATCCTTGCGCGGATCCAGACCGAAGCTCTCGCGAGCCTCCTTGACCGATCGGGGAGCGGTCAGGTCCTTTCGGACGGGGTTTCCCGTCTTGACGATGCGGTCAGAGGGGAAGAAGCGCTCCATTCCGTCGTAGGCTACGCATATGCGCGAGGCCTTCGAGCCGAGGAGCTTATTGGTGACACCGGCATAGGAGTTCTGCTCCTGAATCAAGGTCGGCACACCGGCTTTCTGGGCCGCTTTCAGGGTGGGACCGGAGCAGTATCCTCCGACGCCGATGGCTATGTCGGGCTTGAAGTCGCGCACGATGTCGCGGGCCATAGTCATGGATTTGCGGAGTTTGAGCAGCACCCCGATATTGCGCCAGAGACGGCGGCGGTCGAAGCCGGCTACAGGTAGCCCTATGATCTTGTAGCCCGCGGCGGGGACGCGCTCCATCTCCATGCGGTTGTCGGCACCGACGAAGAGGATCTCTACATTCAGGCGCCGGCGCAGGGCTCCCGCTATCGAGAGGGCGGGGAAGATGTGTCCCCCGGTGCCCCCGCCGCTGATGAGTATACGATATTTCTTACGGTCAGATATTTCAGCCATGTCTTGGAATCTCAATGTGAATCGTGAGCATTGCTGGCGAGATTGGCGGCCTGGAGGTCGTCGGCCAGTTGCAACTGTTCGTTGCGGTTTTTGATCTTATCCTTTTTGGAGGTCACAGCGTAGCGGCTCACCGAGAGCATGATGCCGATAGCGCAAGACATCACCAGAATCGATGTGCCACCCTTCGAGATGAAGGGTAGAGGTTGACCCGATACGGGGAAGACTCCGGTGACGATGGCCATGTGGACGAGAGCCTGGAAGACGATAAGCACCGCACACCCCAGGATGAGGAAGGCCGGGAAGGCACGCGAGCACTTGTAGGCTATGCGCCCGGCGCGGGCCAGGAGGAATAGATAGAGCACCATCAGGGCGCATCCTCCGATGAAGCCGGTATCCTCGATTATAATGCTGTAGATGTAGTCGGAGAAGGCCAGCGGCAGTCGGGCGCTCTCGCGGGAGTTGCCGGGACCGCAGCCGAGCAGGCCGCCGTTGGCCTGGGCGAAGTTGGACATCATCACCTGGCGGTTCATGTCGTTGATCTCATCGTCAGGCGAGACACCCGAGATATGACGCTTGATGCGTCCTGCCCAGGTGCCCCCACGGTCTACCTCAGGTTTTCCGGCGGAGGTAGTGACCTGAGTGGTAGAGGCCACTTCGTCAAACTCATCCGAGGCGTTGCTCATCTTGTTGAAGAGATAGAAGCCACCGGCGCAGACACCATAGATCACTATCACTATACCGAGTTTGCGCCACTGCACACCGCCGATGAGGAGCATGCTGAGACTCACGCCCATCAGCAGGATAGTGTTGGTCAGACCGTTCTTGATAAGCACGGCGCCAAATGCCACAACAATAAGGGCGGCATATATGACTCCCTTATTGGAAACGCCTCCCGGTTGCTGATTGCGTCCCAGGACGGTAGCGAGCCAGATGATGACAGTCAACTTGACGATCTCCGGAGGCTGTATGGTGAATCCGGCTATGCGGATGGCGCGCTGGGCGCCGTTGATATTGATACCCACGACATAGGTCATCAGGACCAGGGCCAGGGAGAGCACGGCGAGAGGGACCGCGAAACGGCTGATATAGGCGTAGTGCAGTTTTTGGATCCAAAATACCAATGCCAGCCCCATCACCAGGAATATGCCGTGGCGGATGAGGGGGGCGTAGACGTTGGAGCCGGTGATCTCGGTGCTCGAAGCGCTGAAAAGCTCTATGATGGAGATGACGATTAGAAACCAGTAGATACCCCAGATATAGGGATCGGCTTTCGGGCGCCATTTCGCACGTGTCTCAGGTTGCTCCGCAGTCTTGGAGCGTGGTGAGCGGCGGGTGCGGGGGGCGGCCACGGCCGGAGCGCCGGCTACGGTCTCACGTATGATGATACGCTCGCCGGAGTCGTGGGGTGAGGCCGTGGGGCGCGCGGTGGTCCTGCGGCGTGAGGTGGTGGATGTCGGGTCGTTGTTCATTATCGGGATTGAGAGGTCGGTAGTGGTGAAGTAAGAGGGGTGAGGTCAGAGAGCGCGGACGGCCTGCTTGAAGAGATCACCGCGGTTCTCGTAGCTGGTGAAGAGGTCGAAGCTCGCGCAGCAGGGGGAGAGGAGCACCGTGTCACCCTCCTCACCCAGTTCGCGGCAGGCCTTGACAGCCTCGTCGAGTGAATGGGTATCACGGATGACGGGGACCTTGCCGGTGAAGAAATCGAGGAGTTTGGTGTTGTCCACACCCATGCAGACGATAGCCTTTACCTTCTCGCGGACGAGGGGCTCGATCTCGGAGTAGTCATTACCCTTGTCCTTACCACCGAGGATTAGGATTGTGGGTGTCGTCATGCTTTCCAGGGCATACCATGTGGAGTTGACGTTGGTGGCCTTGGAGTCGTTGATATAGCGCACTCCGTCGACTGTGGCCACATATTCGAGACGATGCTCGACAGCCTCGAAGTTGGAGAGGGCGGTGCGGATTGTGTCATCCTTGACGCTGAGCACGGAGGCTGACAGGCCGGCTGCCATCGAGTTGTAGAGGTTATGCAGACCCTTCAGAGCCAGGCGGTCGCGAGGGATATCCCACTCCCCTTCGGGGATGCAGAAGCGGACGATGCCATCCTGCTCGTAGGCTACGGCTCCCTCGTGCTCATGGTGAGAGAAGGGGAGAGCGCGGGCTTCGGTCTGCAGCGCACGCACCTGCGCCGACACGATGGGGTCTTCGAGCCAGTAGATGAAGCAGTCATCGCTGGTCTGATTGCGCAGGATGCGGAATTTGGCGGCTGTGTAGAGCTCCATCTTATGGTCGTAGCGATC
>CAMWHX010000038.1 GCA_947174155.1 uncultured Porphyromonadaceae bacterium | reverse complement strand
CTGCTATACAACATAGAAAAATCGCCGATATTTTACATAAATTAACAAATCCTAATTACAAGCCGGCTTGCAATTAGGATTTGTTAATATTCTGGGTCGATTATCTCTCCCGAGAATAGGGATTAATCGGGAGAATCTCGATTAGTCGGGAAGAGCATCCCGAGAATCAGAGGAGGACCTTGCGGCCGGCTATGATGTAGAGGCCGGGGGCGAGGGTGCGGATGTAGTCGGAGTCGGCGCTGCGGCGGAGGAGTATTCCGTCGGTAGTGTAGACGTCGGCTGTACCGACCTCACCCAAGAGGGCAGCTACACCCGAGAGGGCATCGATAGTGCAGACAGCGTAGGGGCCGTCGGCTGCGGAGGCGATCAGACGGGTCTGACCCTCGGCCTTGATGAGAAGGCGGCACTGGGTGTCGTCACTCTCCAGGATCTCTGTCACACCGGTATTGTCTACCATCCAGACGATACTCTTGTCAGTAGCATCGACGGGCATTACGGATGCGGTCACAGTGACTTCGTCATCTTCGATGGCTACTATGGTGTTAGGATCAAGCAGAATCTCCTCGACAGGTACAGTCACTCTCACAGAAGCGGACGCATAAACCTCTTCGGAGGCTGATACGCGTATATCTGCCTCACCACCTCCGACAGCAGTCACGCGTCCAGTTTCAGAGACGGTAGCTACGGCTTCGTCGCTCGATGTCCATGTCAGAGTGTAGTCATTGGCATCCTCAGGAGCGACGGTCACGTGCAGACTCTCGGTCTCACCCTTCACCAGCGCGAGGGTAGAGGCGCTGAGGGTCAGAGCATCGGCAGTGCGATTGACGTGTACGGAGCAGGAGGCGTTGCGACCGTTGACAGTAGTCACGGTGATGACTGCGTCGCCACCTCCGACGGCGATAAACTCACCCTCGGCTCCATCTGCGCGCACTACATTCTCATCGCTTACAGTCCAGGTGACACTCTTATCCGTAGCGTCGTCGGGAGCGACGGTAGCAGTGAGAGTGATGCGGTCACCATAGGCCACTGTCAGCGATGTCTGCGACAGGGTGACGGCTTCGGGATAGATGACGGGTATCTCCTTTGCGGTTACGGTCACCTGGCATTCTGCCTTCACGCCGGTCACGGCGGTAGCGGTGATGACGGCAGCTCCGGGAGCGAGAGTGGTCACGTGACCATCTGCTACGACTGCTACACTCTCATCGCTCGAAGACCAGGTCAGAGTCTTGTCGGTGGCATTCGCGGGGAGCACGGTAGCTACGATATCAAATTCCTCACCCTCCACGACAGTGGTGCGATAGGTGTTGAAGGTGATACCTGCTACGGGATACTCACGATCCTTGACAGTCACCGCTACGGTTGCTGTAAGACCGTTGGATGTGGTGATGGTTATGACTGCCTCACCGGGGGTCATGGCGTTGACCTGACCTGTACGCGATACGGTAGCAACCGTGCGATCGGAGGATTCCCAGGTCAGAGTGTAGTCAGCCGCCTCGGCGGGGAGGACGGTGACGGTCAGCATACCCTTTTCGCCGCGGGTCAGAGTCAGAGTCTCCGGTTCGACGGTGATAGACTTCGGAGTCACTGAGCGCACATTGATCGCGCAGACGGCCTGCACGCCGTTGGAGGCGGTGGCGATTACGGAGGCTACCCCCTTGGCGAGGGCAGTCACTGTGCCGTCGGCTGATACTTTTGCTACGTTCTCATTGCTTGAAGTCCAGGTTACGGTCTTGTTGATGACATCCTCGGGGAGTACAGTGGCTGTCAGGGTCTCTGACTCTCCGATTTCAAGTGTGATTTCAGACTTAGACAGAGTGACAGACTCCGGGAGGGGAGCGACGGTTACCTTACACTCGGCAGTCTTGCCGTTGGCACTCTTGACGGTGATTGCGGCGGTACCCTTGGCGACAGCCTTCACGACACCCTTGTCTGACACGGTCGCCACGGAGGGATCGCTCGAGGTCCAGGTCATGGTCTGCAAGGCATCCCCCGGGAGAATTGTTGCGGTCAGCGTAAAGGACTCTCCGGCAGTGAGGGTAGCTTCAGTCTGCGACAGAGTCACCGATTCCACGACGGGACGCACGGTAAGAGTGAAGTTAGCAGTAAGGCCGTTAACGGTCTTGGCGGTGATGGTAGCGGTGCCCTTTGCAATAGCTGTCACCAGACCCTTGTCTGATACGGTCGCCACAGCGGTATTGCTCGAAGTCCATGTTACACTCTTGTCGACCGCATTGTCAGGCTTTACGGTAGCCGTCAGGGATATTGTTTCCCCGGCGTTGAGGGTTGCGGATGTTTGGGAGAGTGTGATTGATGTGGCTACGGCTTGCACGGTCACCTTGGCAGTGCTCTTCAACCCATTGACTGTGGTCGCAGTTATAGTGGCCGTCCCTGCACCAATACCCTTGACTGCACCGTTAGCATCGACAGTAGCAATCTTGGAGTCGCTCGAAGTCCAGGTGAGCGCCTTGTCGGCAGTGGCAGGCTGCACGTCTCCGCTCAGTGTCACGCTCTGGCCGACAAGGATTGTTGCGGTGGACGGAGTGACGGTCACCGAGGTCGGACGGCGCAGAATCTCCTGCTCATATTCGGCACGGGTCACTACGCGCAGAGTGGCCGGAGCGGATGAAGAGACAGGGAGATAACTCTCGTTGGCGGGGAGATAGTCGATGTTGGCAGTGGTATATACGAGAGCACCGTTGGCATCCGTGGTGAGGATGCGCATGGTCTTCTTGTCATATTTCGTGCGGTTGGTGTGGAGCGAACCGTTGGCTATATTGAAATAGACACCCTTCAGGAGGTTTGAGCTTAGTGCGGAGCCGGTACCGCCGATTGTCAGACGGTTGTCTGTCGGCAGGGGATTGGCACACTCGGCTATGATACCGGTGCCCTGAGGGACGGTGCCGGTTATCTCCTCGATCACCGCCAAGTCACCATCCACCTTTACGACCTGATAGAACTTCACACCCTGCGAATATGCCGAGTAGGGGAAGCCGGTGAAGAAGGATTGGTAATATTTACCTCCGGAGGTCAGAGTCGGTTTGATGCCGAAATAGCGGTCATTATTGGAGGCCTCGACAGGGATGATATACCACTTGCGATAGTCACCATTGGCTACCGATGACATCTCGCCCTGGTCGCCGGGCGCGGTGTTTGAGTCTCCTAAGTAGCGAGTGGCCCCGCTGTCGGTGGCGTAGACCATGTAGGTGGGCATACCGTCGGCACCGGTGCCGTTCTGACGTATGAAGAGGTAGTGGTTGATGAATTTGTGCACACTGGTCCCCTGCGCAGCGATATCATATTTGCCGTAGACTTCGGAAACGTATAAAATCGTAGCGGGATCTGAAGATGCTTTCAGAAAACCGGACCAGAGGTGACACGCTCCGAGGTCGGCCTGAGTGGATGTGTTGTTGATCTGTCCCTTGTCATCCACGACGTAGATGTAGCGCCCGGTCTTGTAATTCTCACCGCGGTAGTATCCGTCTCCGGTCAGCTGAGCGGAGGCCGGGAGAGCGGCCGTGAGAGCCAGTCCGGCTGCGATAGAAAGTATGGACTGCTTCATTTAGTTAAGTGTTGGAGTATGCTTGGTTGTCAATGTCAGCGAGGGGAGATGCAAGCGTGCATCTCCCCTCGCTGCGAAGTGTAGGAAGTTACAGAACTTACTTCACGATGGCGATAGCCACGCGGTTCTGGATGGGATCGTCATAGGGCTGGTACTCCTCCTCACCCATGCTCTTGGCAGTGATGCGGCTTGCGGAGATGCCGTAGTTGTTGATCAGGGCGTTGGCTACAGCCTGAGCGCGCTGCTTGGCGAGACGCAGGTTGATAGCCATTGTGCCGGTACCCTTGTCAGCGTAGCCGGTGATGACTACCTTGGTCTCGGGGTTATTCTTCATAAACTCGGCGATCTTGGCTACCTTGTTCATCTCGGCGGAGATGATCTTGGTAGTGGAGATCTTGAAGAATACGTCCTCGCGGAGCTCCTTGACCTGTACAGCCTCCTTCTTCTGCTCCTGAACTACGACGGGAGCGGGAGCGGGTTCCTTAACGATGATCTTCTCGATGACAGTGGGCTCGCAGGGGACAGCGGGCTCAATGACGCGAGTGCGCTTGCTGAACTTGTCGCCGAAGGTGTATTTCACACCTACCAGGCCGTTGAAGTACCAGTCGGCATTCTGACCGATCTTGGAGTTGTAGCCGTCGGGGAGGACGTTGGCCATAACTTCGAGACCGATGGCCACGTGTTTGCTGACGTTAAACTGGATGTCAGCGCCAAACTGACCCACGAAGCGAGCCTTGGAGCCGTCCCAGAGGTTGCCGAGCTCCTGCTGGCCTGTGGCAGCGAAGTAGTGGTCGTTGCAGGCAATAGCCTCCTTGTTGTGGAAACCTACATTGACACCGACACCGGCGAGCAGGTTGACGTCAACCAGGCGGGTGGGATTGTAGCCGCCAAAGACGTTGGTCAGGTTGAGCACCGCGTCAACAGTGGGGGCTACATAGTACCAGCGCCAGTGGTCATCGCAAGAGTAGAGGTCGCCCACTACCTTCTCTGCACCCTTGGAGCGCCAGCCGTTGACAGCGAGGCGGGCACCGATATAGGGGTTAAAGTTGTAGCCGACTGTAACCTGCGCGTTGGGCGACAGCAGATGGCCGAAGGAAGACTCACCTAAGGTCTCCTGCATACCGAACTGGCCTTGAACGTACCAGCTGGGATTGAAAACGTATTCCGTCACTTCCTCCTGTGCAGATGCGCTGAAAGCAGCTCCTGCAACCAAGGCAGCGGAAAGAAGGATTTTATTGAGTTTCATTTCAATTTCTCTCTTTTTGGTTTGGGTTATCCCCCTGCGTCGCCGCGGGGGCGGCGCAGGGGTTTGTACTTGGTCGGGAGCTTACTTACTTCGTGATCTTGAGGTAGAAGTGCTGCGATGAAGTCCAACCGCTGTAGTCCACTGCGGTGTAGACGATATCATAGATCAGGCCGGGCTTCATGGCTGCGGTCGAGAGAGCGAAGCGCTTGGTCGAGCCGTCCATCACCTTCAGCATGTGACCCTTGCTGTTGAGGGCCTTCAGCTCGGAGGGTGAGAGAGCCACCTGGTTGCCGTTGGCGTCAAATGCTGCGACTACAGCCAGGAATTTCTTGTAGGCGGGAGCGAGAACCTCGAAGTTGTAGCTGGAAGCCACGAGCTCTACGCCGTCACCGCTACCCTTGCGGAAGGTGCTGGGGTCATTGATGTAGTTGGAGAGGTCATGGTACATTCCGTCACCGGCCTTGTAGAAGATGGTGGGCTGCATCATGACGTTGGGGTGCTCAAGACGATAGTTGATATAGAAGGCAGCCTGGTTGTAGATGTCGATCAGCTTGTTGAACTTGTCGATCAGCGGAGCGGCCTTGTCGTTGATCTTATCCTGGATGTCGTCGATGATATCGTCGATCTTGTCGTTGATCTGCTTGTTGAGGTCAGCGAGGCCCTTCTCAACGGCAGCGTTAACCTGGTCAGCGAGATCATTCAGAGCCTTGTGGAACTCCTCCTTCAGCTGCTTGTCCCACTCGGGGAGAGCATACTTGTTGAGCTGAGCGCGAATCTCCTCCATGAAGTCTACGATACCGGCCTTGTCGAGGTAGAGCTTGGTACCATCAGCGAAGGTGATGTCACCGTCAGTGGTCTTCAGAGTCTTGCCGCTGAGGTCGATATACATCTTCTCGGAGATCTCATCATAGTTGAACTCCACATCCTTGAGGTTGAACTCAGGATTGATATTGGAAGTGTCCACCTTGATCTTGATGTCGAGATTGAAGTGATACTGCTTCTTGTTGATGTCGATAAGCACATCGCTCATGGGGCCCTTGTGGGGGAGTCTCTTGTCGGTCAGCGACTCGTCGCGCAGAGTGACGTAAGAGAGCGGAGTGAAAGTCACGGCAGCGATATCATACTTGGAGTATGTGGAGTAGTTCTTGCCGTCGGCAGTCCAGGCAGCCTTGATACCATATGCGGGGATATTGACCGTCAGCTGCTCGTATACCTTCTTCAGCAGGCCGAAGACGTCACCGGCAGTGTGGTTCTTCACTGCATCCTTGGCAGCCTGAGCAAGACCGGGAACGTGAGGCAGCTTGATGGAGTTGATGCTTGCGCTCATGTTGGACTTGTCAAACATCACGTCAGCCTCGTAGAAGCCGTTGTTGGCACGGCTGGGACCAAAATGGAGCTGCTCGTTGGAGCGTGTCACGTTTTCAAGCTTGATCTTGGGAGCCACGCCGTTGGATGCCTCCAGGCTCAGGTTGGCACCGGAGAAGTTGATACCCTCGGGGTTGATGGTCAGGAAGAGCTTACCGAGCTTGTAGTCGGTCAGATACTGGCCTGCGGTAGCGGTGAAGGCATTAGCCTCGTTGAAGCCTGCGTCCAGGATAGCCTGATACTCCTCGGCAGTCAGGATGGGCTCGCCGTTGTAGGAGCGGTGAGACTGGATGCTGGGGAAGGTGAGGGGGAGGGTGCCGTCATACTTGCCGACATAGTTGACAAGGATGTTGCTCTGCACGCCGATGGGGAGTGAGAAGTTACCGAAGATGGGGTTGAAGACACCCTGAGTGATAACGCCGGTGATGAGCTTGTTGAGGCGATCCTCAAGACCAAGCAGCTTCTCAACCTTATTGTTGAGTACCTGGATATCGTCAGCGTTCTGATCCACCTTCTTGGCGAGCTCGTTGAGAGCCTCCTGAGAAGCGAGAGAGGTGATGGCGTCCTTCAGGTTGGCGACCTCACCGTTGAGGACCTCTACCTTAGCGTCTACACCGTCGATCTTCAGGTCGAGCTCACCATACTTGGTGTTGATCTCGTCATAAACCTTCTGGATCTCGGTGGAGAGCTGCTGCGACAGAGCGGAGTACTGCTGCTGCAGGTCAGTGATGTCGGTGCGGTCCTGAGCGAGCTGATTCTTGACATCGGTCATGTCGAGCTTCATGTCACCGAATTCAGACTCGAGAGCACCTACGCGAGTTTCGAGCTCCTGGATGATGGGAACCCATACGGTGTTGAGGACGTTGATCTCCTGCTCGTTGGCGTTAGCCTTGGTCAGTGCGTCGATAGCGTCCTTCTGAGCCTGAGTCAAGCCGCTCTGCAGGTTGGAGATATCATTCTGTGCAGTCTGCAGGTTGCTCTCCAGAGTGGAGATCTTCGACTGTGCAAACTGGAGACCATTCTTCAGGTCGGTGATGTCACCCTGCATGGTGCCCAGAGTGGACTGGAGACCGGTGATGGTAGCCTGCATGGTGGTGACAGTGTTCTTGAGAGAGGTGATCTCGGTGTTGATAGCGAGCACCTTTGCGTCGACGATCTCGTTGGCTACGCGCTTAGCGATCTCAGTGGCCTGCTCCTCAGTCAGACCGTTGGCCTTGAGGTTGTCGATCTGGTTCTGGAGGGATACGATAGTGTTGCGCATATCGCGTACGCGGTCCTCAAGGATCTCGATACGGGACTGCATACCGGCAACGTCACCGACGGCATCCATCACGCTCTGGTAGACATTCTGCACCAGGCTCTGGTAGATAGCGCTGTCGGGACTGAGGGCACCTGCGAGATTATCCTTGAGAAGGTCGCCAAACATTCCCTCGACGATATCCTTCACCTCCTGCTCAGTGAGGCCGGGGTTGCCGGGCTGACCGGGCTGGCACTCGCAAGACTTGATTTCGCTGATCTTTCTCTCCAGCTCATCGATAGCCTGATCAAGACGGGAGATAGTGGCGTTGTATTCGCTCTTGTCGACCTTCCCGGCGAGAGCGTTGTTGAACTGAGTGGTCAGTTCAGCCTTGAGGGCGTTGAAGCGAGCCTCGATGGCAGTGTTCATCTCGTCCTTGGTGGGCACGTTCTTGAGCTGCTCCTCTATGGAAGCGAGCTTCTGCTGGAACGTCTGATTCGACTGGGCCTGCGACAGCTCGATCGAGTCATAGTCTTTACACGATGAGAGTGTGCCGACTCCGGCCAGGGCCGTGAGAAGCATCACACCATTGAGTAGTTTTCTTTTCATCTCGTGTGGGTTTATGATAATTAAGTTGTTGAATTACAAAATATTATGCTCGGGCAGTTCCCTCCATTGCGTGGAAGACTCAGACACTCAGGAGCGAAAACTGTCCGTTTCAAGCGGCAAAGTTAATAATCTTTTAC
>CAMWHX010000037.1 GCA_947174155.1 uncultured Porphyromonadaceae bacterium | reverse complement strand
AGGAGATACATTACGCTGCTGAGACACCTGTTACCGCAGACGCCAATTGTTTCAACAGTACTGTCTACGAGACTGCAAAACTGACGATGCCCAACGCAACCATGGCCTCTATCGAAGCTACAGAACCGTGGAAACGTTTCAAGAATGTCGAGGCAAAGGATGCGTCGAAACCTATTCAGGCCGGTGACGAATTCGAATACGACGGTCTGTGGTACAGGATACTTGATGTCGAGGCAAAGACATGCGAAACGCGCCCCGGCACGGCGCAGTATGATCCCGATTCAGACGCGGACATACCCCTGAGGCCCGGTAATGAAGCCGGAGATCATGTGGTGATTCCCTCCCGTGTGAAATATAATGACGAGGAGTATACCGTGACGGGGATCGGAAAATGTGGTTTCGCATTCCAGCCTCTTACTTCGGTTGGACTTCCGTCAACGCTTACGGCCATCGGCGATTTCGCCTTCAACCGGTCGGGCTTAACTTATGTTGAGGTACCAGGGGTGAATACTCTGGGTAAGTACGCTTTCGCAGACTGTCCTGACCTGGAGACCGCCACGATTTACGGTAATCCCACTGATATCGGCGACTGGTCTTTCGCGCGCTGTCCCAATCTATGGCAGATAGAACTCTCCGAAACGATGACAACCATCGGCTTCGGTATGTTTGAAGGTTGTCCGTTGCTGGAGAATGTCCCCGTCCCCGAGGCTCTGAGGACCATTAAGCCTCAGGCATTCCGGGATTGCACCGCACTGATAGAGTTCGGTACCAACGAGTTCATAACAGAAATCGGGCACCACGCCTTCGCCGGATGTACAGCCCTTGTCAACGTTGATCTCCCGTACACCCTTACTTCCTTGGGTCAGAATGCCTTCGCCGGGTGTGAGGCACTGAGGAGAATAGACTATGCAGCAGAGGTCCCTGTCACGGCATCCTCCAACTGTTTCGAACCGTCGACCTACACCGGTGCCACACTCTATATGTCCGCTGCCAAGATGGCCGATATAGAGGCTACTGAGCCTTGGTCGCTCTTCGAGCACGTTAAGGCCCGTGACGGTGAAAAGCCTGAAGTAATCATTGATGAGTTCGAGTACCGGGGGTTATGGTATCGAGTGCTTGACCGCACGGAAATGACCTGCTCGGTCATTTGGCATAGCGATGCTCAGGAGTATGTAGGTGATATCGTAATTCCCGCTGTTGCCGTGGAGGGCAGTAACGAATATACAGTAACGGAGATTGGTCCTATGACCTTCATGGAGGCACACGGCTTGATCTCCATCACACTCCCTGAGACAGTGCGCATAATACGTAACGAGGCGTTTGAGGCTTGCACTGGTCTGACAGTGATTGAAATCCCCGCTTCGGTCACGAATATCGAGGAGGGTGCCTACGCAGGGTGCGAGAATGTGACAAGTCTCGTTATTGCAGAGGGGGCTCAACTGGGGATAAGCGAAACCGCTTTCGGGTGTCCGTCACTGAAGTCATTGACTCTCCCGGCTTCCCTTAGATATATAGAAGGATACGCCTTCAACTACTGTAATGATCTCACCGAGGTGACCTATGGAGCAAAAAATCCGATAATAGCCGAAGCAGAGTGTTTCTCTCCGGCCACATATGCCGACGCCACGCTGACTATGCCCAATGCTGCGATGGCGTCGATCGAAGCTACTGAACCGTGGTCGTTGTTCGGACATGTGGTAGCTAAGGATGGTGTCAAGCCTGTTCCGGTCGCCGCGGGGGATGTGTTCGAGTACGAAGGACTTTGGTATCGCATAGTAAGCGTTGAGGACTTTACTTGTGAAGTAGTCGCCTCGCCTGTGGGAACGCAGGCCTATAGCGGTTATATTCATATACCTGAATCGGTTCCTTATGTCAATGATTCCACTTACACTGTCCTCGGAGTATCGGAAAATGCTTTCCGCGAGACAGACGTGGAAACGCTGATGCTTTCCGAAGGCCTCGCATATGTCGGTAATATCGCATTCGCTCATTCCGGTCTCGTTGAGGTGAATCTGCCCTCCTCCATTGTCACAATAGGAGAAGATGCATTCTCCGGGTGCGAAAAGCTGCGTGATGTAATATACAGCGCCACGGTCCCGGTTGAAGCACCGGTGACAGTATTTGACGAGAAAACATACGCCGACGCCACGCTGACGATGCCCAATGCTACCATGGCCGATATAGAAGCCACTGAACCGTGGTCGATGTTCGGGCATGTGATGGCTAAGGATGGTGTCAAGCCGATACCGGTTGCTGTCGGTGATATGTTCGAGTATAGGGGTCTGTGGTATGCCGTTACAGATATTGAGACTATGACCTGTGAGACGCGTAGTGGGGAAAGCGGGAAAGCCGGAAATAGTGTTACAGGTGATCTTGTGATACCTGAGACGACCATAAATGGCGAATACACCTTCACTGTCACCCGAATCGGAGACTATGCCTTCACAGCCTCACCCGATCTGCTATCGGTGACTATACCTGCGACCATAAGGGAGACAGGAAAGGACGCCATGAGCGACTGTATTCGCCTGACCTCTCTGATATGGCATCCCTCCGGACAACTCCCCGAGGACGTGATATCATCCATCGAAAATCTCAATCTGCTGGTGTATGTGGATGAGCGTCAATACGCCCCGACCTCTATGACTCAAAACGTGATTACGCGTAATCCTGATAATGGCATATGGACTTGTGAGGAGCTTGTGCTGGAACCGGGTTATCCCTTCCGTGCGGCTTTGCCGTTCACTTCTCTGCAAAGCTCAATGACAAAGGAATTCAAGCAAGAGACACCTATTGATGGGTCCGGAGGTTGGGAAACTCTTGTGCTCCCCTTTGAAGCAACCGATGTATATGCTGATGATTCACGTCAGACCCTCACCCCCTTTGCCGCAGTGAGCGATATATGGGACGAGTATCCATATTGGCTCTATGAGGCGGATGAGAAAGGGGAGTGGAAACCTGCGGCTACTATCTTGGCAAGCGTACCTTATATCATCTCCATGCCAAACAACGAGGAATATGATGTACGATATAACATCACCGGCCCCGTGACCTTCTCCACAAAGAACCCCGTGGAAATCACCTCCGCTACGACTGCACCCTATGCGGTCCATTGGGCTTCGGGTCGGGAGTTCCGGTCACTGTGGTTACCTCTGAATGACGAGGAGGTGGCGGGAGCATTGGGTCTGAATGTCGGCATCGAGGGATTGACGGATGACTCCGGTCAGATGCTTCTCCCCGGATCAGCCTTCCATTATGGCGTGACCCCGCGACCGCTTGAGGCTTATGTGACTCGGCTGGGTGCCGAACGTGCGATGCGTATCTCACGCACTCAGTCCGGAATATTGTCGACTGTCGTTGATGATAAACTGTATGTAGAGTCTGTCGGGGATGCCTTGATCATCCGCAGTGAAGCCGACCGGAGGGTTGAGGTGTACCGCCCCGATGGTGTTCGCGTAGCCGTGTGTGACGTGATCGGTGGTGAAGAGTACCGTCTCGAGGGACTTGTCAAGGGAATTTATCTCCTGGCCGGACACAAACTCGTCGTGCATTGACTACGTAACCCTCAACCGGTGGTGTAGCTGTAGTTGTAGCGGGGGAGGGCAGCGCGGACTGTGTCTATAATGGTGTGGGGATTGCGGCAACCGATGACGTAGCGACGCCCGTTTCGCAACTTGACGAGGAAGCAGTCTGATGCCTTCCCGTAGTAGGCGAAGTAGACGTCTGCTCCATATTCGCGATACCATCCCCAGTAGCCCATGAATCCCGACCCTCCGAAGATTCGTCTGGTCCCCATGGTGGGCTGGAAGGGTTCGATGCTATCTATTTCGGAGTAGGGTATTACGGTATGCTTTCCTACTACGCGTCTCACACGCAGAGCCTCTTTGTCGGCGCTGACACTTACCGGTCCCCACCACATGCCGCAGACCAGTAAAATCAGGGTTACACTGAAAAAGAGCCAGAACTTCTCAGGCTGATCCCAGGTGCTTATCATTAGTATCGCCAACAGCAGCAATACACCGTAGCTGATGAGGTTGCAGAATGCGCTCAATATCACAGGTTGCTTCATACGAAATAGTGTTTTCCGCGAAATTACGAAATAATTGTGAGATGGCAAACTGACCGGATTGATTATTCGGGATTATATCAGGCTACTTATGCCATCGCCGATACACAACGAGGGCACCCCATATGCTGTGATCAGGGGTGCCCTCGTCGTGTAGGAATATTGTCAGAGGATAACGCGTATGACTTGCGAACCTATACGCAGAAGCGTCATGCCGGGAGTGAGCGGTACACGGGCTATGCCGTCGACAGCCTGCACGCTCTGACCGCATATACCGGAGAGGGATACGGGAGTGACGGTAAACGTGCTCTCCTGACCGGAAATGACCGCATAACCATCTCTGACACTCACACGGTAGGAATCTCCGGTGTCGGGAGTGTCAATGCCGGTGGGAGAGGAGATCCCGAGATCGTCAAAGCAGGCGTAGCCCGGTGTCGTCATGCCAAACTCATTGCTTTTGGTTGAACTAATGACGAACCGAATGCGTGTCACGGGGCCAAGAGTGGAAAGATCCATCCAGCGCCAGTCATTGACGGCATACCACAGGGCCGGATCGTCGGCAGTATAGTCAGCAAGGAGGAAGTCGGTGCTCCCGCATTCTTCATCGTCGGCATCAAATCCGATTGCGGTAAGTGTCATCTTGTCTCCCTTCTCAAAGGGACCGCTCATGCCGTCTCCATTGGCAATGGCATCTGCGACCCATGCACTGTTGACCACCCACATGCCGCTCACTGTGGCTCCGAGGGGGAAATCGGGAAGTGTCGCCTCCGCGTTTCCCATCCAGGAGGAGTAGTAAAGCACACCATAAGTCGGAGATTGATATCCGCCCCCGACGGTGTTGTTCCATTGCTGTGACATGGAGCCGGTGTACTGGTTACCTGTGTAGTTGGCGTAGCCGAAGAAGGCCCAGGAGTCATAGTCGGCCCAGTAGAAGTTGTTGAATTCGAAGGATCCGCTGCGAAAAGATCCCATCATGTAGTCCTCATCATCGGTGTCACCAACCCAGTGACTTTCAGGTGCCAGACCGAGGTCTTCGAAGGTCGCAGGCATAAGATCCTGTGCGTTGGCCCGGAGGTGGGAGGCTGTCGCCATGAGGCAGATAGCGGCAAGCGAAAAGTGTAATTTTCTCATTTTTAGTCTCAGTTCAAGTGTTAATAATAGTCATTAAATTCACATGTGTCGACTATCACCGTCCGGTCGGACTGAGACGTAAATCTGACAAATAGACCTAACTCCCGAGGCTTTGTCACAGGGGCTCCAAACGAGCGGGGACAGCAGACTTGTCATCCGCTCGGGTCTTCTGACTTACCGCCAATTTCGGGCCTGACGCCTTCCCGGAGATTCTCCAGTGACGAGCGGGCTGCACGGGCAGCCGCAAAGGGCACGAAACGCTTGCGGTTCACAGCAGCGGGAACTGTCACCGATTCACACGGTGTTCCCCTGACGGAATCTGCCGCAAAGTTAGCAAAAAAGAATCATATGGCAAGCGCCCTCGGTATTTATTTTGAAGTCTGATTAATTTTAATCAATTCTTCCTTTAAACGCTCTTCAATATCTTTGGCAGTTATGGTGTATATGGGATTAAGAGTTTTGAAATTAGTATCTTCAACAAAGTGATCACTACGAGTGAGTAATGCAAGAAGATTCTTTGATTTTAGTTTATGACCGGAATACTTTAATGCCAAATCTATCATGTTTTGTAAATTACAGCCATATTCAATGAGAGAATATAAGTCATAGTAATCCCTGAATTTACTTCTCCTTAGCAGTACTTCCATCTTCATAGCCCCTATGGATTCTAAATCTGCGAGACGAAGATTGTTAATAAGATGTATCTCATCCTTAACCGGTGAATAGTTAGGATTCGCGTAGAAGGAGAGTTTGACACCATTGACCACATACTCTACATGGTCAAAGTCAAGAATCTCCATATTCTCTATGGTCCCAATGTATTCGAGCTCTTTCTTGATTTCAGGCCAATTGACCTCCCTCCTTTCATTTTTGGATTTTCGCCAGGACATGAAATCAAGATCTTCGCTTTGACGCGTACCCAATTGAATAGATAATGCAGTCCCTCCAACCAGCAGATAGGGCTTAATACATTCAAGTTTGGATATTGGCTCGATAATATCGGCTGTCTTTGGGGCTAATCCCGGGTGTAAAGAAAGAGTCATTAGAAAGCAAGTTGGTTAAGACGGCGCGTCTCAAGTGATTTTAAATATGCATCAGGATTCTTTGCATTGAAGTAATACCATGCAAAGAATCGATTAAGTGTGTAGAGATATTTTCCTTCAGGAACTAAGATACGCCGCCAGACAGATTTTATCTTTTGTTTTGAGTAGAGTTGAAACAGAATGCCAATCTCTTTAAGATCAAGATGACGCATGGTTAGGGCAATCAGTTGGTCATCGCTGATTGTATCGGAGGAAATGGAATCCGGTTCATATGACCAGAATACATGTTCTTCTTTAAGCTGTGTTGTAAGCTTTCGCTTTAATATCTCCCTATTATTGTTATCTCCTTTAATCATATGAAAGCTACTTATATCTACAAAGTTAGCAAAAAAGAATCATACGGCAAGCGGGGAGGCGATAATTATTTTGATGGGAGGAATTGGGGTCCGTGTCTGGGAGGGGACCCCGGGCCTTAGGTTAGCGGGGGGTAATGCGACGCAGGGTCAGTGTGGAGCTGTGATAGGGGAAGAGGATAGTCAGTGTCGGGACGTCGATTATGGCATCCTCCCCATCATAAGCTCTACCTGCCGGAGCGCTCCTCTCCTCTTCGTGCCGGGTGACCTCCCCGCGTATATCCTTCGAGAGCACTCTGCCGTCAGCGTCGATCCACTCCACATCGTAGAGATCATCAAATGGGGTGGGGATAAGGCGCCCCTTAACCATGCCCGGATGCCAGGAGGAGGGGGATTTACGGGCTCCCGAGATATAGTGGATGGTGTAAGATCCGGTGTAACTCTCATCAGCTCCGACGGAATCGGCAAGTATGGCAAGACGGTAGTCACCTCCGGACCGCAGATACTTCTCTTCCAGCGTGCGCTCCAGTATCCCCCAGGTCCCTTCAAGGGGAGCTTTGGCGCTGTCAAGGCGCCGGGCTGTCTCTTCCGGTGTCAAAGCTGCCGTGTCGCCCCTCCGGGTGCGGATAAGTGTCATATCCGAGAGGGTCACCGCAGACCGACTCCCGGCAGAGAGGGTCAGGAGGATGGGGTCTGTCGGGGATTCGAAGAGAGCGGTGGCAGGTTTGGCACGATTCCCGGCGGAGATATTCCATCGACCGCCGTTGCGGATAAGGCGAAAGTGATTATCCCCTCCATAGCAATCACTCTTGGGGACTTTCAGAGTGACGAGTATATGATTATCCGGGATAGAGACGATGGTGAGCAGCAAAATCGGTGAGCTGCCGAGGAGATCCCTGCGATCCGGCTCGACGACCACACATCTGACCCGAAAACCGCTCCCCGCCCCGTCAGTCAGAGCCAAAGCCCATCCCTCATCGGGGGCTGTGGCATCACCGTGGTCATCTGTAGCTCTCCCTGTGCAACCCAACCTCCATGAAAGAGAAAAGGGTGCGCCTGTCACACCCTCGTTTTCAAGTTCACATATCGCAGATTCTCCATCGTAGAGCGTCAGTGGCGCCCCACCGGAGGGTGTGATCCTCTCCCCCTCGGGGGTTGTCACGGTCCAGCCGGGGTATCCCCGATGAGGATTCCAGCATCTGATGTCTTGCGTGGAGGAGACTGTCCGCGGCTCCCCGGGTGTCTCTGCAGCAGTAGCGATAGCTGAGATCCCCGTGACGAGACCGACTATGCCGAATATCATTATGACAGCTCCGATAATACGGTTTATAAGCCACATGGAGCGCAGGTTGAAGTGGGAGCGCACACGATCTATGAAGAATGTGACGAGCCACCACCATCCGAGGGCTCCGGCGGCTATCGAGATGTATCCCAGAGTATAGTGATACCACTTCATCCCGGCCCCCAGGAAGTTGAACCTCGCGAAGAGACCGACTATGAGGAAGAGTATCAGAGGTTTGGTAAATGTGAAGAGGAATCCTCCCAGAATATCCTTTTTCGGGGATGAGGTTTCTCCGAGCACCAGACCACGAAGATTTGACACG
>CAMWHX010000036.1 GCA_947174155.1 uncultured Porphyromonadaceae bacterium | reverse complement strand
GTACGACTCCGACGCGATACTTCACCACACGGTGGAGTATAAAGGCGGCCAAATCGCTGATACCATACATTACGCGCAGTGGCAGATGAGCGACTCCCTTGATGAGCGCGCGTGCTGTCCGATACTTCATGGTTGTCTGAGTTTATTATACACTCGGTCGATGATCCCGGCGTCGACTGTCTCATCAAATTTGCGTGCCCACAGATGAGGCACACTCTCCAAAAGTTCCATATCATCCTCCCTGAAAGTCCAGGGATGACGTATGCTCTCACCGCGAGTCCAGTCGATGAAACGCATATTGGCGAGATTGACCTCCCTCTGATTCTGCACGGGATCAGTGACAAAAAGCTTGTCGCGGAAGGGTGAATTCCCGACCAGTGTCGGGAGGAAGATCTCATCACATGTTGTGGTATGGCGGAAGACCCTCTCCAGCCAATTCTCATGCTCCACCACATACCGGGCCAGGCCGTCGGTTATGCTGAACCACTGCGAGCCGAACCGAAATTCCACATCGCGGTTGATCTGATACCCGACAGCCATCTGCAATCCCTTGAAGATATGGTTGACTATACGGGTGCGAAACTTCCCCTCCCCCTCGGGGAAGATACTGTAATATCGGAAGCGGCTCCACGTCGACTTCTTGAATTCCCAGAGATTGATAAACTCATATCCTTTATGAGTGTCAAAAAACTTATGTACCTCATCTTGCGACTTTATCGGCAGGTCCATCCCCGAGAGGAGATGATAATAGTCGTACCGGTCGGCACCGGTGGAGGCTTTGAGGAGGGCAAGTTCACTGCGCATGATGCTGACTCCACCCCAGTTGACGGATATTCGCCGGGGGAGGATATGCAGTTGCGATCGGCGCGTGACGTCACGCCACTCCTCCGGGCGGAAATCGACGGCCTTGGCATCCACGTGCACGAAGATATCGTTGCGCGGATGGTCAAGCAGTTCGATAAGCTTGCGGAGCTGACCGAAATTCTTGTGAGCCAGTATCAGATACGCGTGTTTACCCATACTTTCAGATTACCTGAGCGGTATCAGCTGTTGATCATATGTCTCCCCATCGTGTCGTCTCCCATCGTTGCGAGACGCTTGTCCTTGTAGTTGGTCTTCTGGAAGAAGGAATCTCCCGTCAGGCGCTGATACTCCCTCTCGTCGTAGGGGTCACAGCAATGCTCCCCCCAGAGAGCGTGGGTAGGATCCTGATCGACGCGAGGCATACGCTCAAAGTTGCCGGCAGCTGTCTCGTTGACCTCCACACTGAGTAGGAGCAGGAGATGATGCACGAAGTAGTTGATCTTGCTATCCTCATTTTTCCAGTAGATCGAATTGGCCTCGCGCCAGACTCCGAAGACCGGATTCCCCTTGCGTGCCCTCATGAAGCAACTCTGAATGAAGGCGTAGGAACCGCGAATCTTCTCCCCGGCCATGAAGAGAAACATATCCTCATCCATGATCCACTGCGGCACCGGGGCTGTCACGTAGTCCGTAGCGTCAAACCATAGGCCGCCGTGCTGGTAAAGCAGTTCGATGCGGCAGATATCGCTGAACTGCGTATGCGGGATCTTACCCTCGCGCCATTTCCTGACAATATGCTCCGGGATAGTCACCCAGTCGAAAAGGGTCTTCTCATCGAGCACCACGACCTCCTGCTTCAAGTGTCGGCGCATACTGCGGAAACAGGCCTTGACCAGCTCCGGAGCCTTATCCTCACCCTGAAACCATATGGTGAAGGCACGCTCCGGCTCGAGAGTGGTTGAGTCAGTTTGTCTTGGGGTGATACGGCTGATTTCGGAGGCATATCTCCTCAGATAGCGCACGGTGGAGTTACGGGTAGCGTCATAGCGGCGCTTCCTGCGCTCCTCGCGTGATTTCCAGGGGGCGTTGAGGATATGGCCGCACAGTATCAGATGACACTGCCGCCCGATTCTCCCGAAAAGTCTGCCAAGCGAGTTACTCATCTTTCTTATATATTTTCACATCATGAGACCACTGCTTCGGAGTCATATAGTCATCGCCGTATACGATCCTGAGGTAGGCGTCGGGATCTTCAAAGGCCATGAAGACATGATCTTCAAAACGTATATTTCCCAGAGTGTCAAACCACTTCCTCGGTATCACGGTCCGGTAATTGTCCGACCCGACGGCATGCGCTACGAGAGGGCTGTCGGAATAGGGATTATTCCGGACTATGCTGTCGAGCTTGCGCATCCACCATGCGAAGGAATGACGGTAGGACTTCAATATGGAGATCAGGTCGTGATGACGCCGGTGGTAGAGGCGGTTGTTGACGCTCATGATCTTATGCATGAACTTCCGACACTCCGCCGGGTCTTCCGGCACTGCCTCAAGAGGGAAGACGTCGACCCAGACTCCGAAATCCAGCACTCCGGTCCTGTCTTTCGACCATGTGCTCGTATCGGCGACCTTGGCTATACCCGAGGGACTCTGCTGGTCCTGATTGTCGAAGTTATAGACCAATTTATACTTGTCACTCTTGTAGGTCCGTATAAACCGGTCGAAATCCTTTCGGAGCATAAACATATCAGCGTCGTCATCCCAAGGGATGAATCCCCCGTGACGCACGGCGCCAAGCAGCGTTCCGCTCGAAATGGTATACGGGATATCATTGGCGCGGCAAAACCGGTCAATGTCCTTCATGACTTCCAGGATAAGCATTTGCTTATCCCGGAGCGTCAGCTCTTTATCCTCTTTCACGTCGTAATCCTACGGATTATAAATCTTACATTAAAAAAGACGCTTCATCCAAGCAGTCGCATCAGTCGCGGCTACGCAGATGTTCACCGTAGGGTGAACGGGCTATCTGATCGTAATACTCCTGGCTGTATCCGGGGAACTCGGGATAGAGAGGGATACCATAATCATTGTATTGGAACTTACCCTCCTCGTCGACCTTCTTCATGTTGCCATCCATGAAGCGCACGAGCAGATACTGCGCTAAGTCGCGATATGCATCGGTAGACTCCTTTGCGACATGCTTGGCGTAGTCATTCACCAGATCGACGATAACTTCCTCTTTACCCTTGTTGTAGAAATCCACAAGTATGGCTTCTACATTCCCCTGATTAGTCTGATACTTATTCTCCAATCCGGACTGCACCTTGCGTATATCGGGGATCATGAGGTCGTAGCGATTGTAGGCCTGATTGGCGACCCAGGTGTTCATCCAGAAGTTGGAATTCATGTCGAAAGTGTTCACATCCCCCGGTTTGAGCTGCTCGGGAATCTCGGTCACCGAGCAGTAGAAGGGCATGTAGACGCAGGTGTTGGCGTCATCGGTGCCAAACCAGAGAAGGCCTCCCACAGGATCGGGGAGCCAGTCACGGCTCTGGGAGATGAAGCTCCAGCCGGTCTGCTGAGTGGAGATCGCGCGCTCGTTGACGTAAGTCTTTCCGTCAGACTCAAACGTCATCGGACGCCAGCGGTAGGGGACACAGTTGGGTCCGCGGCCGGGATCGGAGACCATATTGAGGGGTGTGTCCTCGAAATGATCGCGCATGGCGACCTTCATGTCGTCGAGGCTGACCTTCTTATCGGGCACCACGTAGAGGGGCATCGGCTCGTCGCTCTCACCGATACACCAGGAGTAGTAGGAATCCATCTCGGGCTTGTGGCGGCGGAAATAGCTCCACACACGCGCATCGCAGCCGCGGCGGGTGTCCGGAGTATGATTCTCAAAGGCGTCAGCAAAGGAGAAATCCTTATCCTTACCCGAGAAGTATCCGCGCTTACGGGCGAAACTGATCAGGTCGGGAGAATACATCACATTCTTCTTGTCCTTGAGATTGACCTGACGGATACGGGGCTCGTTAGCGTGGCCCGATATAGCATCATCCGGGATACGGACTGCAATCCACACGGCCCCCTTCTCGGCCCCCTTACCTATCATCTCCATGACCCAGACCTCATCCTTGTCGGCGATGGAGAAGGACTCACCGGAGCTGGCATATCCATAGTCGCGCACCAGATCGGTCATCACCTTGATAGCCTCGCGGGCGGTCTTGGAGCGCTCCAGAGCCACCTGAATCAGCGAACCGTAGTCCATGATGGCCTGACCGGTAGTGTCTTCCAGCTCCTTGTGTCCCCCCCAGGTGCTCTCACCTATGCAGACCTGATGCTCATTCATATTACCGACCACATTGTAGGTGTGGGGCACCTGTGGAATCTCGCCGAGGGGCTTACCCGAATCCCAATCCACGATCTTGCGCATTTCGCCGGGAGCATGGTCGGCAGCCGGAGTGTGGGTCAGCATACCGTAGAGGTTATGAGAATCCGCGGCATAAGTGACCATGACTGATCCGTCGGCCGAAGCCTTTTTGCCGGCTATGAGGTTTGTACAGGCAAGTGCATCGGCACCTGTCAGCGCCAGGGCCATCGTCAGCGCCATGGGTATGAGTCGCATCCTATTCTTCATGATGTATGGTGTGTTACGTTTTTTAAATTCTTGGGTTTTGAGCCACAAATTTAGCAAAATTTTCTGTAAAAACCGCCCTCATACGGGAAAGTCACCGATTTCAGTTGTTAAAATGATGATACACCAATGAAAAACACACTTTAAAACCCCAAAATTCAGTACATCCCCGTATTATGGAAGATAAAGATAAAGAGATAAAAAACTTCGAGGAGTTAGGTGTTGAACCCCGTCTGCTGCAAGCTATCAGCGAGCTTGGCTTCGAAAACCCGATGCCCATTCAGGAGATGGTCATCCCCCATCTGCTCGAAAAGGAGGGTGACGTAGTAGGTCTCGCCCAGACCGGTACCGGCAAGACTGCCGCTTTCGGTCTCCCCGTGCTCCAGCGCATCGACACTTCGAAGGAGGTGCCTCAAGCCCTCATCATAGCTCCTACCCGCGAGCTGTGTCTTCAGATAGCCGGCGACCTGGCCGACTTTGCCAAGTATATCGACGGCCTACGCATACTCCCCGTCTACGGCGGTTCGAGCATTGACTCCCAGATCCGCTCCCTGCGCAAGGGTGTGCAGGTCATCGTGGCCACACCGGGGCGCCTCATTGACCTCATCAAGCGAGGCGAGGTAAAACTCGGAGATGTCCACACGGTCATCCTCGACGAGGCCGACGAAATGCTCAACATGGGCTTCCTCGATGATATCAACGAGATTCTCTCTCACGTCCCCGAGAACCGCAAGATGCTGATGTTCTCAGCTACTATGCCCAAGGAGATTGCCGGTATCGCCAAGCGTTTCATGCATGATCCTGTGGAGTTTGTGGCCGGCAACAAGAATGAAGGCAACAAAAACGTCAAGCATATCTACTACATGGTCAAGGCCCACGACAAGTATCTGGCCTTGAAACGCGTAGCCGACAATAATCCCGACATCTACGGCATCATCTTCTGCCGCACCAAGAAGGAGACACAGGAGATCGCCGACAAGCTCATCGCAGACGGATACAACGCCGACTGCCTGCACGGTGACCTGTCGCAGGCCCAGAGAGACCTGGCGATGAAGAAATTCCGCGACCATGTGACGCAACTGCTCGTAGCTACCGATGTGGCTGCCCGCGGTCTGGATGTGGATGACCTGACACATGTCATCAACTACGGTCTCCCCGACGACGTGGCTGTCTATACCCATCGCTCGGGACGTACCGGACGCGCCGGCAAGACCGGTGTCTCAGTGGCAATCATTCACTCGCGCGAACGCAGCAAGCTCCGTGAGATCGAGAAGATCATCGGCAAGACCTTCGAGTATAAGAAAGTGCCGACTCCGGAGCATATCATCGAGAAGCAACTCTACAATCTGGCTGACCGTCTTGAGCGCGTGCAGGTCAACGAGGCTGAGATCGACAAGTATCTGCCCGGAGTACGCAAGAAACTGGAGTGGCTCAGCGAGGAGGATCTGCTGAAACGTGTCCTTTCGCTGGAGTTCAACCGTCTGTTGCAATATTACCAGAATATGCCCGACATCGACCTGAACGCCACCGGTTCGGACCGGGCCGACCGTCGCGACCGGGAACGCGCCGCCAAACGCGAACGCCCCTCCCGTCAGGAGAAGGATCGTCGTCACGCCGAGGCGGGCTACGAGCGGCTGATGCTCAACATCGGTAAGGCTCAGGGATTTTTCCCCGGCAATCTGATGGAGATGGTCAACCGCAACGTCAACGGCCCGAAGCCTCAGATAGGTCGCATTGACCTGATGCCCGACTATACCCTCTTCGACGTGCGAAAGGAGGATGCACACCGTGTGCTGGATGCCCTGAAACATGAGGATTTCTTCGGCGACAAGGTTCGAGCTGAGATCGCTACCGACCGCGACTACGCTCTCGAAGGGAAGGACCGCGCCAAGAAACGCTCCGCCCGCAAGTCCAAGGAAGAGACTCCCAAGAAGGAGCGGAAGGGCTCTAAATCGGGAGCGAAGACGGGTGCAAAAGGGGGCTCGAAAACCTCTGCAAAAGGTAAAAATTCGTCTAAGCCCGAATATAACGGCAATTATGACGTTTTTATGAAAAAGAAGTAGAATGACATCAATCCGACGCCTCCGCTCGTTGGCGGGGGCCTTGACAATAGCTTTGACAGGCGTACCGGTCGCATCAGCTGCGACCGATACGCCTGTCGTGGCGGCTGATACTCTGACAGCCGCCGGGGTTTTCGCAGACCTCCCTATCAGCGTGCTCGACCTGCTGAAAACCAACACCCGGCTCGACATGCTCGACTATTTCCGTGCCGACAGCATTTGGCAGGCCCCCAACACCATGGGTGGCACCTCCTCTCTCGATAAGGTCACCCCGGACTATCTGAACGTGACCCTGACCTCGGTGAGCAATCTGGAAATCAAGATCCTGCCGGTCAAGAACGGGGCCATAGCCATGACGGTGTACACGGTTGGGAAGCCGGATGGGGCCTCCGACTCCGAGGTGCGTTTCTTCGACAGCTCGATGCGTCTACTCCCGACTGAACGCTATTTCAAGCTCCCCGACCTCAAATATTTCCTCGATATCCCCAAGGGTGTCAAGGACTCCGATCTCCTCTCGCACATACCCTTCCCCTCTATCCGTCTGAGTGCCTCCTCCGAGAGTGACATGCTGACGGGAGTCATGACTCTGGGTCCTTATATGCCCACGGAGGATCTGGACGCGGTGAAGCCCTATCTGCGACCGGAGGTGCAATGGAAATGGGACGGCCGACGATTCCAATTCATCAAGCCGTCAAAATAGAAATACAATATCAACTACCCGCATATGGAAAGAAAAGTCCGGGTGCGCTTCGCACCCTCTCCCACAGGGCCGCTCCACATCGGCGGTGTCCGCACAGCCCTCTTTAACTATCTCTTCGCCCGACAGCACGGTGGCGACATGATCCTTCGTATCGAGGATACGGATTCACGCCGTTTCGTGCCGGGAGCCGAGGAGTATATCAACGAGTCGCTTGCCTGGCTCGGCATAGGTATCGACGAGGGTGTGCGCGAAGGCGGAGCCTATGGCCCCTACAAGCAGAGTGAGCGCCGCGACATCTATCGCAAGCATGTAGACGACCTGCTGCGTGCAGGGAAGGCCTATATAGCCTTCGACACCCCCGAGGAGCTGGAGAAGGCTCGCGCCGAACACCCCAATTTCCAGTATGACGCCTCGACACGCGGCGGTATGCGCAATTCTCTCACCATGCCCGCTGAGGAGGTGCAGCGCCTCATCGATGCCGGTGAGCAGTATGTGGTGCGCTTCAAGATCGATCCCGACCGTGAGGTGAAGGTCAATGACCTTATCCGAGGCGAAGTGACTGTCAACTCCTCAATCCTTGATGACAAGGTCCTCTACAAGAGTGCCGACGAGCTCCCCACCTATCACCTGGCCAATATCGTCGATGACCACCTTATGGAGGTCTCTCACGTGATTCGCGGTGAGGAGTGGCTCCCCTCCGCCCCTCTCCACGTGCTTCTCTACGAGGCCTTCGGCTGGACCGACACCATGCCTCAGTTCGTGCATCTCCCCCTGCTGCTGAAACCTGTCGGCAACGGCAAGCTCTCGAAGCGTGACGGCGACAAGCTCGGGTTCCCTGTCTTCCCTCTCGAATGGCATGATCCCAAGTCGGGTGAGGTTTCGTCAGGATATCGTGAGAAGGGATACCTCCCCGAGGCCGTGGTCAACTTCCTCGCTCTCCTGGGATGGAACCCCGGCGACGACAGCGAGGTGATGTCGATGCAGGATCTGATAGATAAATTCTCCTTCGACCACTGCTCCAAGTCGGGCGCTAAGTTTGACTTCAAGAAGGGTCTCTGGTTCAACCACGAGTATATCGGCGTCATGGATGACCGGGAACTGGCACGCCTCTTCCTCCCGGTGCTCGAAGCCAAGGGTATCACCGGGTTTGATGAGGATTATGTGGCCCGAGCTGTCGGTATGGT
>CAMWHX010000035.1 GCA_947174155.1 uncultured Porphyromonadaceae bacterium | reverse complement strand
CGACTGTCTGGATATGGATGACTACACGCACCTGCAACTTGATCGTTTCGAGCGTTCGACCGACTATATGCTCTCCCGCTCGGAAACACCCTTCATGAGGCATATCCTCAACTCGGCGGGTATACTGCGTTTCCCGGAGGCCCATTACGACATGGTGCGCCTCGGAATAGGCCTGTATGGTGTCGATACCCTTCCCCCTGACATCGAGCATCCTCTGAGCATCGTCTCCTCGCTACGCACGGTCATCATCAACCTGCGGCGATTACCGGCCGGGGAAAGTATCGGATATGGACGACGCACGATACTCTCACGTGAGACTCTCGTGGCGACAATCCCGATCGGATATGCCGACGGGATGAACCGACGGTTCGGGCAGGGAGCCGTCAGTGTCCTGGTCAACGGCAAGGAGGCTCCTACGCTGGGCAATATCTGCATGGATGCCTGCATGATCGACGTCACGGATATAGACTGCCGTGTCGGAGATTCAGTCGAGATCTTCGGTCCAAAGGCACCGATCCACCGTCTGGCAGACGCTCTTGGCACCATCCCATATGAAATACTGACCTCGGTCTCCCCGCGAGTTAAACGCGTCTATTTCAGAGACTGAGTTCAATTCATAATTCATAATTGGGGTTCTCTCCGAGAAGCTTCATTAAACGGGAGAATCGGGATTACATCCGATTAATCGGGAGGCACTAATTCAAAATTCAAAATTCAAAATTACAATATGAAGATTCTTGTTACCAACGACGACGGATATCAGGCCAAGGGTGTGGCTGCCCTGATGAGCTTCCTCCGTCCCTACGGCGAAGTTATCGCGGTCTGCCCCGATGGCCCCCGTTCGGCTCAGTCCATGGCGCTGACATTCATAAACCCTCTGCGTATCTTTGAAGTTCCCTCCCCTGTCGAAGGGACACATATGTTTAAGACTACGGGAACTCCCGTAGACTGCGTCAAACTCGCCCGCCACGTCCTCTTCCGCGACAAACTCCCTGATCTCATAGTGTCAGGTATCAATCACGGCAGTAACTCCGCAATCAACGTCATATACTCCGGCACTATGGGAGCAGCCTTCGAAGGATGTGCCTTAGGTGTACCCTCCATCGGTTTCTCGCTGACCACCCATCATCCTGATGCCGACTTCGAGGGGTGTCGGCGGTTTGTAGACATACTCGTACCTCAGTTGCTGGAGCACGGCCTTCCCGAGGGAGTCTGTCTCAATGTAAATATCCCTGACGTGAAACCCTATCCCACCGAACTGCGCCTGACACGCCAGGCCAAAGGGGGATGGACCGAGGAGTATCGTGAATATACAGACCCGATGGGGTTGCCGTTTTATATGGTCACGGGAGAGTTTCACAACGAAGAGCCGGATGCCCGTGACACCGACGAGTGGTGTCTGGCACACGGTATCGCCTCCGTCACGCCTCAACTCCTTGACCGCACGGCACCCCACGCGCCGGAGTGGCTTGAATTAATTCATAATTCATAATTCATAATTCATAATTGGCTGCGCAATCGCAATTATGAATTATGAATTATGAATTATGAATTTTGAGGAAGCTCAGGGGGACCAGCGCGCGGCGTCCGGGGAGACCGGCGAGGGCACTTCGCTTCGGGTGCTCCTTGTAGGCGCGGCGCATTTTGCGGAAGTCGCTGTGCGCTCGAAGCACTGAGGCAGCGTTGGCCCTGTCACCCTTGACCAGAAACATTGCCCAGGCGGCGGTATCCATCAGTCGGCGCCAGAAGAGTAACCATGCTCCGCTCCGGCGGGGCATGTTCTTATGAAGCAGGAGCAGATTGTTGCGGAAGTTCAGATAGGTCTTCTGAGGATTTCCTTGTGCCAGTGAGGCTCCTCCGACATGCCACACGGCACTGTCTGTCACAGCATATACCGGATGTCCCTTAACGCGCAGTCTGAGACAAAGGTCTATCTCCTCCATATGGGCGAAGAAGGCGGCATCGAGTCCACCGACCTCCTTATAATATCGTGTGCGGACCATAAGGGCGGCTCCGGATGCCCAGGCGACCTCCACGGGGGCCCCGTCATACTGACCACGGTCCTCCTCGGTATAGTCACCCATACGGCCACGACAGTAGGGGTATCCCAGTATATCGAGATACCCTCCGGCAGCCCCGGCATATTCAAATCTTCCCCTATCACGCCAGGAGAGGATCTTGGGCTGACATCCGCCGGCCTCGGGGTGACGCTCCATGAAGTCGAGGAGTGGTTGCCACCATCCTGCCCTCACCATCACATCTGAGTTGAGAAGGAGGGTATACTCATAATCGGTAGCCTCGATCGCCCGGTTATAACCCTCCGCAAAGCCGTAATTCTTCCCTAAGGCGACAATCTTGACCTGAGGATAATTCTCCCGTATCCACACCACTGAGTCATCTTCCGAGCCGTTGTCGGCCACAATGAGGTCAGCTTCGGGGGTGACGGTGCAGCGCACTGCCTCGGGCAGAAACTCTTTTAGAAGTTTCAGACCGTTCCAGTTCAATATAATGACGGCAAGTTTCTTCTTATCCATATATATACCTCAGTTGGCAATCACCTCACCCATGAGGGTCTCGGAATCGGAAGGGTCGATACCGGTGAGACGCACACGGGTGACGCGGTTATAGAGTGTGGGATCTGCAGGAGCTGACACGCGCAGGTAGTTGTCGGTGTGACCGTGCATCAACGTGTCATCGGGGCGGCCCGGGTGTTCCCAAAGCACGGGAAGTATCCGCCCTATGTGACGCGTCAGACATTCATTCATCTTCCGGTCAGAGACCTTCGAGAGTTCTGACACCCGACAGTGTTTCTCCTCCTGAGGCACTATGAAGTCGATCCCCAACGCACGGGTGCCGGGACGCTCGCTGTAAGGGAATATATGTAGACGGTCTATGTCAAGTCCCTCGATAAAGGTGAGAGCCTTCCGCCACTCCTCCTCTGTCTCGCCGCGGGCTCCGGCTATGACGTCGGCAGCGATGAAAGCATCAGGTATCAGACGGCGTATCATCTCGATGCGCGAGGCAAAGAGGGTGGTGTCATATCGGCGGTTCATGAGTTTGAGCACGCTGTCTGAACCCGACTGCAGCGGTATATGAAACGACGGCATGAAGGCACGGGACTCCGAGGCCATCCACTCCACTATCTCCTCGGTCAGCAGATTGGGCTCGATGGAGGATATGCGGTATCGCTCTATCCTCTCCACGGAGTCGAGGGCTTTGAGTAGGTCGAAGAAGCTCTCCCCCGTGTCGAGGCCGAAACACCCGACGTTGACACCGGTGAGCACGATTTCCCGCGCACCTTTGTCGGCTGCCTCACGAGCCATCTCCACAAGATCGGCTATACGCCCCGAGCGGGAGCGACCGCGGGCGAAGGGGATGGTGCAGTAGGTGCAGAAATAGTCACATCCATCCTGCACCTTGAGCCACCAGCGGGTCCTGTCGCCCCGCTCACACGAGGGACGGAACTCCTTGATTTCAAGCGATGGAGTGACGGCGCTCACCTGTCGGCGCTCCCTCCGCCACTTATCGAGATACTCCGTCATACGCAGTTTCTCGTTGGAGCCCAACACTATATCGACACCGGGGAGGGAGGCCACCTCATCGGGTTTGAGCTGAGCGTAGCACCCCGTGACCACCAAGGTCGCCTCCGGCCAGCGTGCGGCCAGACTGCGGATTAGACGACGCCCCTTCTTGTCGGCCACCTCGGTGACCGAACAGGTGTTGACCACACAGATATCAGGGCGTTCCTCCCCCCGCGCACGGACCACTCCGCGCTCGGCGAGCATCTTGCCGATAGCCGATGTCTCGGCATAATTGAGTTTGCACCCCAGAGTATAATAGGCGGCTCTCAGGGTCATTGAATCATCTGTCATACTGCAAAGTTAATCATAAGATAGCGTATCAGACACCAAAAATGAGAAAAAAGAGTTGTAAAAGTCAAATTTTACCCTATGAGTATTGACAAACGCTCATTGATTTATTATCTTTGCAGTCCGAACTCACCGAGTCAGGCGGAAAATGAAACAACATAAAGAGGTCAATATCTCATATTTTGCGGCCCATATGACCACCGTCGTGAGCGTGACGCTTGTCCTGCTCATTATTGGGACCATCGCACTGGTCACCCTGGGCGCAGCCGGTGAAAGCCGGCGACTCCGCGAGAAGATAGAGTTGAGCGTGGTCATGGCTGACACCGTAGCCAATGACCGCGCCGCCCAAGTATGCAGCTACATCTCGCAGCAACCATATGCCCACGGTGCGCGCCTTATCACTAAGGAGGAGGCACTTAAAGCCTGGGCTGACGAAACAGGCGAAGACCTGGAGGAGACGTTTGGAGTCAATCCCCTTTCCCCCGAGGTGACTTTCGGTGTGACTGCCGATTACGCTTCCCCCGCCGGACTAAGTAAAATATCGACCGAACTCCGTAAGATGGATGGTGTCGAGGAGGTAGCCACTCCCGACGCGACCATGGTAGAAAGCATGAACCAAAATCTCAGGCGTCTCTCCATGATCATGGGAGGCATCGCTATCGTCCTGGTGATCATATCCTTTATACTGATCAACAACACCGTCCATCTGGCCATCTACTCGCGACGATTCACCATCCATACCATGCAGCTCGTCGGAGCCACTAATGGCTTCATACGCCGACCATTCGTGTGGTCCAACACCTTGGCGGGTATCATCTCGGGAGTGATAGCCTCGGGGCTGCTCGCCGCCGTGCTCGCTACGGCTCCGGAGATGGGATTGGCAGAGGTGGCCGCGGCCATCCCCTGGCCGGCATTCGGCATCACTGCCGCCGGACTGGTCCTTGTGGGAATCCTGCTCTGCATGACCGCCTCGACCTTAGCTACAAATAAATACCTGCGGAAAGATTACGACAAACTCTTCCGATAAACACTCATCTCCTCCCCTCTTCCATAAGCGACAATATATTATACGCAACACGACGCCCCCGGCGTCATATCTCCCCAGCCAATGGATACAACCAAAAGCACCTCTCCCCGCTTCTTCGGCTCTGCACCGACCCCCGATCCCATAAAGAAGACCTCTCCCTCGGAGCGCCCCTTCGGACGGCGCAATTTCATCTTCATGGTGGCCTCACTGGCCCTCATCGTGATAGGATTTCTACTGATGACCGGACCGGGCTCGGGAGCTGAGACAGGTTTTAATCCTGACATTTTCAGCACTCGCCGTATCATCGTCGGACCCACGATAGCCTTCCTGGGCTTTCTGTCAATGGCCTTCGCCATCATCATCAATCCCTCTCGCAACAAGAAATCATAAGCAACTTCCAAAAATAAAACGAAATATGTAGCTTCCGAATCCTGATTTTTGGAGCTACTTAATTCCTCACCTTCCACACAATGACTTGGTTAGACGCCCTCATACTGGGCATAGTACAGGGATTGGCCGAATACCTTCCCATCAGTTCCAGCGGACACCTCGTGATCTTCCGCGAGATACTCGGCATCGAGCTCCCGGGCAGCGAGGCGATGCAGTTTGACATCATCCTCCACGCCGGGACGGTCTGCTCCACCATCGTGGTTCTCTGGCCCCTCTTCCGAAAGCTTTTCCTCAGCTTCTTCGGTTTCAAGCTCAACGAAGACTTCTGGTATGTCTGCAAGATTCTGGTCAGCTGCATACCCATAGCTATCGTCGGATTCTGCTTCAAGGGAACGATCGAATCCTTCTTCGGAGAGGGTCTGGGGATAGTGGGTTTCTGTCTGCTGGCCACAGCAGCCCTGCTGACCTTCGCCCATTTCTCCGACCGCATATACTCGCGGCGCGACTCACGATATGAGATGGTGCCCGCCTCACGCGGACGTGACATCGGCTGGTGGGATGCCCTGACTATCGGTGTGGCACAGGCAGTAGCCGTGCTTCCGGGTCTGAGCCGCAGTGGCACCACCATCGCCACCGGTATCCTCATCGGTGACAAACGTGACAAAGTGGCCGCTTTCTCCTTCCTTATGGTCATCATCCCGATCGTCGGAGAGTGTCTGCTCGGTATGAAGGATATACTCAGCGGAGAGGCCGCCGGCGAACCGGAAATCGGAGCCGGATGTCTGGCCATCGGATTCCTGTCCTCCTTTCTCGTGGGATGCGCTGCCTGCAAATGGATGCTCAGCCTCGTCAAGAAGGGCAAACTTGTCTGGTTCGCCCTCTACTGCCTCGCCGTCGGAATCCTGTGTATCTGCTGGTAACGCTTGGTAATTTTGAATGTTGAATTTTGAATGTTGAATTAGTGGACGCCCGGTCGGAGTACAATTCAAAATTCAAAATTCAACATTACCCTTGCGGAGCATAATTCAACATTCAAAATTCAAAATTCAACATTACCCTTGCGGAGCACAATTCAAAATTCAACATTCAAAATTCAACATTACCCTTGCGGAGCACAATTCAAAATTCAAAATTCAAAATTACCCTTGCGGAGCATAATTCAACATTCAAAATTCAAAATTCAACATTATAAATGGATTTCATCTCATGCGAGATCATAGGTATCGACAAACCATTGGGGTGGACCTCCTTCGATGCTGTCAAACGTCTGCGCGGGGCCATACAGCGTCGCCTTAAGCTCAAAAAGTTTAAGGTGGGACACGCCGGCACCCTCGACCCCCTTGCCACCGGTGTGCTCATCATATGCACCGGGCGCGCCACCCGTGACATCGAGACTCTGCAAAACGGCTCGAAAGAGTATATAGCCACCCTGCGTCTGGGTGCTACAACACCCAGTTTCGATCTGGAAACGGAGATAGATGCGACTTTCGACACCTCCCATGTCACGGAGGAGAGGGTGCGCGAGGTGCTACCCGGTTTCACAGGGCGCATCATGCAGGTCCCCCCGGTATTCAGTGCGGTCAAGGTCGACGGTAAGCGTGCATACTCCCTGGCTCGCAAAGGACGCGACGTAGAGCTCAAAGCCAAACCCCTTGAGATCTCTGAGCTCGAACTCATTTCCGCCGAACTCCCTGACATCACGCTCCGCGTCGTGTGTAGCAAAGGAACTTATATCCGCGCGTTGGCCCGCGACATCGGTGAGGCGCTCGGTTGTGGCGCCCATCTGATAGCCCTCCGACGCACACGCGTGGGTGATATCCGTATCGAGAACTGTCTCGGAATCGACCAGGCAGTAGCCATCATCTCGGAGGGGCCTCTGGAATTCCCTCCTGACTACCGTCTCTCTGACACTAACTGAAAATCTCTCTACTAAAAAATTTATACTCTCACACACTACATATGAAACTATCCCAGTTTAAGTTCAAGTTGCCTGACGAGTTGATCGCTCAGTATCCCTCGGAGAATCGCGACGAATGTCGACTGATGGTAGTCGACGCACGCAACAAGACCATCACCCACCGGATCTTCAAGGACCTCCTCGACTATTTCGATGAGGGGGACGTGATGGTATTCAACGATACCAAAGTTTTCCCGGCACGCCTTTTCGGCAACAAGGAGAAGACCGGGGCGAGAATAGAGGTCTTTCTGTTGCGCGAACTTAACGAAGAGAATAAATTCTGGGACGTGCTGGTGGAGCCGGCACGCAAGATCCGCATCGGCAATAAACTCTATTTCGGTCCCAACGACTCGATGGTTGCCGAGGTAATCGACAACACTACCTCACGCGGTCGCACTCTGCGATTCCTCTACGATGGTCCGCACGACGAGTTCAAGCGAGACCTATATGAATTGGGTATGACTCCCCTCCCCGACTATATCGACCGCCCGGCCGAACCTGAGGATGAGGAGCGTTATCAGTGTATCTATGCCAAGAACGAAGGGGCCGTGATGGCTCCCGCCGCCGGCTTGCATTTCAGTCGCGAACTGATGACACGCCTTATGATCAAAGGTGTCGAACGCGGCTTTCTGACTCTGCACTGCGGACGCGGCAACTTCCGCGACATCGACGTGGAGGATCTCACCAAGCACCGTATGGACAGCGAGGAGATGATCGTAGACGAGCAGCTCGTCGACTTGGTAAATGCGGCCAAGGACCGCGAGTCCAAGGTATGTGCAGTCGGCACTTCCGTGATGCGTGCGCTGGCCACTGCTGTCTGCATGAACGGACATCTGATGACCTGTGAAGGCTGGACCAACAAGTTCATCTTCCCCCCGTATGACTTCACGGTGTGCAACGCCATGATCAGCAATTTCCATCTCCCGCTGAGCACCATGCTGATGATGGTGGCTGCTTTCGGCGGATATGACCTCATCATGCAGGCCTACGAAGAGGCCGTCAAGGAGGGTTATCAATTCGGCGCTTACGGTGACGCTATGCTCATCCTGCGCTGATGATAAGTCAAGCCGCGCTGATTCCCCAGCCCGCCCTTTGCTGATGTCCGAGGGTGAAATAATAAGAATACCCAAGGGGGATGTCCGAAATTCGGGCATCCCCCTTGGG
>CAMWHX010000034.1 GCA_947174155.1 uncultured Porphyromonadaceae bacterium | reverse complement strand
GGATCGGGGAGATCATGGCACGCGCTGCTGAGCGGGGTGACAACTGGAACGTCTTCCAACGCTCCACAGCCTCGATCTACACTCGGCTGCTCGGAGTCGTACAGCGCATGGAGAAGGAGGATTTCAAGTTGGTGCGCGTCCATCTGGACCGATATTTCGAGCAGAATCCCGACCTGCGTACCGTCTACGAAAATCTATGTGAGCGATATGAGAATCCTATCCGCGAGGCTCACGCCGAGATGCAGCATCTCGCACGAGAGATTCAGAAACTCTGCTTAGTGGAAAACAGGTCGCTGAAAGAGGATACGGACCGATTCCTCAACGGTCGTATCGAGAAAGCACTGAAAACGCTATGGCACTCCGAGCGCTCCGCTACGGGCGAAAAGGCCGATTTCACTGTGTCGAGACGTCCGGCGAAGTCTGACAATGTGCTTAGTGTCGCGGCGCGTCCAAATCTCAAAGGATCAGCGTTTGCCGACACACTCTTCTCCCTCGTCCTTGACTTCTATGACGCCCATGACCGGTGGCGATCCATGATCACCACAGGTGATAGCGGCCTCTGGATGATATATCGCCACAATTTCCCTTATTTAGGGTTATTGCAGTGTGTGAGAGGGCATATACGGGAATTTCGCGAGACCAACAACACTCTCGAACTCGGAGAGACCAACTCCATGCTCCGACGTATCATCGGAGAGGATGACGCCCCCTTCATATACGAGCGTCTCGGGAGTCGCCTGAACCACTTCCTAATCGATGAGTTTCAAGACACCTCGTTGCTGCAATGGCACAATCTGCACCCGCTTCTGTCGGAGAGTGAGTCGCGCGGCCATGACAACCTCATCATCGGCGATGCCAAGCAGAGCATATACCGTTTCCGTAATGCAGACCCGTCGCTGATCACGACCGTCGTGCCGGAGGCTTTCCCGGATCATCAGGCTGCCGGAATGTCGGTAGAGGAAAACACCAACTGGCGCTCTGACCTGCACATCGTGCGTTTCAACAACTTCTTCTTTCACGCTCTGGCCCGGTATCTCGACGCTGACGGTAAAGTAGTCTCACCGGAGGGTGGCCCGGACCGGACGATGGAGTCTCTGTATGCCAATACGGTCCAGTATTCCCACCACCGCGAGCAGGAGGGGTATGTGGAGATCAATCTCCTTGTTGCCGGCTCGGTGAGTGAGGGTGATGAAGAGGAGGATGAGGCCCTGCGCCGGATACCGGAATTGATCAACACTCTCCGCTCCCGCGGATACCGCCAGCGCGACATAGCCCTGTTAGTGGAGACCCACAGTGATGAGAACGATGTCGTACAGGCTCTTATCGAACATAATCAGGACACCGGTCCCGAGCACCCTGCCATTGACTTCCTCTCAGAGGGCTCGCTGACATTAGGTGCCTCCGAGGCTGTCTGCCTTATCATCGACACATTGGAAGCGATATGCGCCGCCGTCCCTCCCCACGTCCGCGAGGGTCAGGAGCGTCGTCGCAAGGGTGTGGCGGACTGGGACGCCATACGGTGCAGCTTCAACTTCTTCGCCCTGGAGCATCCCGAGATGGCTCCTGCCGAACAGTTGGAGGCGTTTCTCAAAGCCGCCACCACCACAGATGTCATCTCCGAGATGCTCGGATCCATGCAGGCAGTGGCCCTCCCGGCCATCATCGAGGCCGTAACGGAGAAGTTTATCCCTGCTCCTCTTCGTGATGCAGATGCCCCTTATCTCGCCATGTTCCAAGATGCCGTCGATGACTACTGCCAGGGCTACTCGGCAGACATAGCCTCCTTCCTCGACTGGTGGCGGCTGCGCGGCCATAAGCTCACCATCTCCTCCCCCGAGGAGACCGACGCGGTGCGTATCATGACCATCCACAAGTCCAAGGGGTTGGAGTTTCCTGTGGTCATACTACCCTATGGCGCCACCTCCTTCGACACTTCGGTGCCTGCGACCGAAGACCGACAGGAGTGGCGTTGGGTGCGTCCACAACTTCCCGAGACCTTCCATATGCCCCCCTACGTGCCAATCCGCCTGAACGAGGATCTGATGGATACGGTCCATCAGGAGGAGCTGGATAAGTATCGATATCTCAAACGTATGGACAAGCTTAACACCGCCTACGTGGCCTTCACGCGCGCCGTGCATGAGCTATATATCTTCGCACCGGTCAATCTCACCAAGGAGGGAAAGGTTGCTGCGAAACCACGCCTCGGTAGCACGCTCTATCACCTCCTCTCCGGCATAGAGGATGAAACCAACGGCCCCGAAAACGAGATGCCGGCTCCTGAGGAGATTATCATAGACCATGAGGGGATGAGAATATCATACGGGCAACCCCGGTTCCCGGCTGAGAATCCCGACGAGAGCACAGAAAATCCCGGCTTGTCGGATGACCCGACACTTATAAAGGGATATTATGTCAACTCGGGACAGGCGATTCTGCAATATAGCGATGCCGAGGTGCCTCCGACACTAAGCGACGAGGGGGATGAAGACCCTCGGTCGGAGGGGAATCTCATGCATGCCGCCATGGCCGATGTCCATGTCATCGATGATATACCGCGGGCGGTGCGCCGCCTGCGCGTCAAGGGGCTTATAAGCCATAGCCGGGTCGCCGAGCTGATCGACACCCTCACCGAAGCGGTGCGCTCGGTGAAGGACCGGGGATGGTTTGATCCCTCATGGCGTGTGGCCAACGAGCGTCCCGTGCTAAGCAACGGCCACAGTGACCGCCGTCCTGACCGTCTACTCATCTCCGCTGACGGCCGCCACGCCGTAGTCATCGACTACAAATTCGGTGCCTATCACAGCGACAACCGCTACCGCCGCCAGGTGGAGGGATACAAGCAGGCACTCCTCGACACGGGAGCCTTCGACACCGTGACGGGCTATCTCTGGTATGTCCCCCTCCGTATCGTCGAAGCCGTATGAGAGTAAATGGCAATGCCGTAGGAGAGTAATTTAACACTTGATTTGGATATATGGAGGCAAAATGTTAACTTTGCACCATAAACCCACTTTTGAGAGTTTTGGATACAGACCCTTTACCATATCATAGTCCGGGGCTTACCCTGGCCATATTGCTCCATAACGCCGTAGAGTTTCTGGCTCCCCCCTCCTGGGGCACGTGGAGCATACTTCTCATCGTAGCCTTGGGCTGCCTGCTGGCATCAGCCTTTGTCTCAGGGAGCGAAATCGCATTCTTCGGCCTCACGTCGCAGGCGATGGATGACCTGCGGGAATCTGAGGCACCTGCCGACCGACGCGCTATCGACATGCTCGACGACTCGGAGCGCCTTCTGGCGACTATCCTGATTACCAACAATCTGGTCAACATCACCATGGTCGTCATGCTGACCTTCGCCATCAATCAGGTAGTGAAGTTTCACAACAGTGTGATCAACTTTCTGGTGCAGACCGTACTGCTGACCTTCCTGCTTCTCCTCTTCGGAGAGATCTTTCCGAAACTGGTAGCTCGCGGGCGAACTCTACGCTGGGTGCGCATGGCCACTCCCGGTGTCTCCTTCCTCTTTCGCCTCTTCAAGCCTCTGGCGCTCACTATGGCCCGCTCGACAAATGTCGTCAATCGCCTCGTGACAAAGAAGCATGAGAGCGTCACCACCGATCAGTTGGAGAAGGCGCTCGAAATCTCCGACGTGAAGGATGGTGATGACAAACGTATGCTGGAAGATATCCTCTCTCTCTCCGATAAGGAGGTCAGCGAGGTGATGGTCTCCCGTGTCGACATAACGGCCATCGAGTATCATGCTTCGTGGGACGAGGTTATGAGCGTACTCCTCGACTCCGGCTATAGCCGCATACCGGTCTATGACACCTCGCAAGACACCATCCGCGGTGTGCTCTACGCCAAAGACCTCCTCCCCTATCTCGAAAACCGTGATGCCGCCTTCAAATGGCAGCGACTGATACGCGAAGCCTACTTCGTGCCGGAATCCCGCAATTTAGGAGCCATGCTCGAAGACTTCCGCCGTCGGAAGATACACATAGCCATCGTGGTCGACGAGTATGGGGGTACCTCCGGTCTGGTGACACTCGAAGATATCATTGAGGAAATCGTAGGTGAGATAGATGATGAGTATGATGACCGCAAGGCCCTCTACCGCCGCATAGCTCCCGACACTTACATCTGCGAGGGTAAGATACCTCTGGGTGAGTTCTGTCGGGCCGTCGGGATTGATGAGGAGAGTCTCGAACCCATAGGGGAAGCGGAGACGCTGGCCGGTCTACTCCTGGAGATAAAGGGGGATTTCCCCGAAAACAAGGAGGCACTCCACCGTGGTCCCTGCAACTTCCTTGTCCTCACCATCGAGAAGCACCGTATCACCCGCGTGCGAGTACGGGTCAGACAGGATTAATGTTGAATTTCGAATGTGGAATGTTGAATTAGGTCGCCGGGATTTTCGGCTCCCCCCGATTTATCCCAATAATAATTTATGAATTATGAATTATGAATTTATATATTGGCGTCATGACACCCCCACCGGAATCCGGGTGGAGGAGATATCGGGAGCAGACGACCGCAAGGGACGCGTTTGGCTCCTTATGGCCAAACAGGTATACGCTGAGAACGGCGGTGAAGTCTACCGGGTGATAGATCATTTCCCCTCCGGAGCTCCTTATCTTGAAGGAAGTCAGTCACGCATTTCGGTCAATCATACTGACGGGCTTCTCGTCGTGGCCTCCCTGCCGCGCACGCCGGAAGCTGATCTCAGTGTATTCACCCCCCGCAGCGCGCTGGGGGTGGATGTCGAGCGTGCTGACCGCCGGCAGGTGCTTGGTGTGCGCGAACGCTTTCTGCATCCAGAGGAACTGACGATGATCGACTCCGAAGACGTGGCCGCCAATGTCCTGGCCTGGACCTGCAAGGAGGCGATGCTCAAAGCCGGCATGGACCGAAGTGTCGACATCCGCGAACACCTGCGAATCCTGACCCTCCCCGACCCTGCGACAGGAGCCATCGGCCACGGCCGCCTCACACTCCCCGACGGACACACCGAAGACCTCGAACTCTACTCCTATCCCTCCGAGGGGTGTCTGGTCACCCTCGCCTACTCCCCCAAGTGTGCCAAATTCAAGAAATCCTGATTCCGATCACCATTCTTTTGCAGTATGAAGCAGTGTGAGCCTGTAAAGTATCCTGTGGGAGTACAGAACTTTAAGAAGATCAGAGAGGATGGTTATCTCTATGTCGATAAGACTCACTTGATCTACCGCCTTATCACGGGCAAGAGTTACTGGTTCCTGTCACGTCCGAGACGCTTCGGGAAAAGTCTGCTCCTATCCACATTGGAAGCATACTATCAGGGAAGGAGAGACCTCTTCAAGGGCCTGGCTCTGGATTCCTTAACGGAAGACTGGACACCACGCCCCGTGTTTCATCTGGACCTGAACAATAGGGAATATAAGGATGAGACATCTCTGGAAGCTGAACTCAACGCTGCTCTTGAACAATGGGAAAGCCTCTACGGAGACGAGAAAAAGGACCGGGCCCCCGAGGAGCGTTTTGCCCATGTTATAGATCGTGCATACCGGACCACCGGCAGAAAGGTTGTGATACTGGTCGATGAATATGACAAACCCCTTCTCAACTCCATCAATCGTCCGGAGCTTGCCGACATATATCGCTCGCAACTTAAAGCCTTCTATTCCAATCTGAAATCGATGGACGGTTGCATTGAGATGGCTATGCTTACCGGGGTAGCCCGATTCTCAAAGGTTTCCATCTTTTCCGACCTTAACAATCTAAGCGACATCTCGTTTGACAATAAGTATGCCGCCATCTGCGGGATTACCTCCGACGAGATCGACCGGTATCTCCAAACCGGTCTTGAAGGATTGTCGCGCACCTTGGGACTGAACAAATCCCGGGTACGCGAACAACTGCGCGCGCACTATGACGGATACCATTTTTCGGACAAGTCACCTGATATATACAATCCTTTCAGTCTGATGTCGGCATTCGCAAGGGAGACTCTCGGAGACTTCTGGTTCAGCAGCGGCACCCCGGAATATCTCTACCGCCTGATCGAACGAGGCGAATATCCATTCAGCGAGATCTCCCCTTCAACCATCGACCGCCGCTATCTGGAGTCGGCAGGACTACTTGACTCCGATCCGATACCGGCATTCTATCAGACGGGTTATCTCACCATCAAAGGCTACGACAGGGAGTTTAACGAGTATATCCTGGATTATCCAAATGAGGAGGTAAAATACGGCTTTCTGAAATTCCTGATACGCTCTTATATGCCGGCCATCGAGCGTCGTGGCTTCTCAATACCGGATTTCGTAAAGGAGATACGTGCGGGCAAACCCGACAGCTTCATTAAACGTATGGAGAGCCTGATAGCCTCGGTACCATACAACGAAAAAGGCTCTGCGGAGGATCACTTCCAGAATGCCGTCTATCTGCTCTTCACGCTATTGGGTCAATACGTGCGGATGGAAGACCGCACGTCTGATGGTCGAATAGATCTACAAGTTGAAACCACAGATTACATATACATCTTCGAGTTCAAGATCAACTCTTCTGCCGAAAAGGCATTGGAGCAGATTATGAAGAAGAAATACTGGCTGAGAGACCGCTACGCCGGCAAAACCATCTTCCTGATGGGACTCAACTTCGATACGGCCACCCGCCGTCTCACTCCCCCGGTAATCACAACTCTCCCTGAGGACTCTTCCCCCATCTGAGATTAGGTAGCACCAATGATAGCTGTCTCGATGTTGTCGGCGCCACAGTGGCGCCGGAGCGCCTCCTCCATCATCGTCCGGATCTCCTCTACGGGCATGGCGTCGGGATCGTAGACGTTGATGACGATGCTGACACGCCGGGTGTCAGCAGAGACCTTCGTACGCTCGTTGTCGCTCGTCGGAGTGCCGATGCCACCAATACTGTCACGAATCACCGGGAGACCGGCGATATTCAGCACGCCGCGCCCTATCCCTTCGTAGGGCTCACCCTCTTGACCGACACCGAGGGTAAGCGTGTCCCCCTCTATCTTGTCCCGGTCGAAGACACCTATCGAACTACCGCAAGCCAGAGAAATCATATTACCGACATCTACTAACGCATCCACGTGGTAGAGTCCCAACCCGCGCACGATGCGCCTGGTCAGTTGCTCCTGCGACGGACGGTATCGGTTGGGATCCTTGCCGAGCGCCTTATACGCCGCCCGCGTGGCGGCAATAGCCGGCTGCTTATTGATGTCCGGAAGTTCCAGCACCTCGGCTACTCTGCGTGTCAGCGCCTCAAACTCACCTTTTAGCGCATCTGTCACCGGGCCGTTGACCACATCCGCTTCCAGATATATCATCGTGTAGCGGGGCGCCACGCGACGTATCTCATCCGAAATCACTATCTTTTTATCCATATGTTGTGTATCTTCCTATTTTATCGTAATTTTGCAAGTAAATCATATACCCCCCGAGGAGGTTCCTCGCGGTATATCTCCTGAATATAATAACAATGTCTGCATCCATATTTGCCACACAACTGCCGGAATCCGCGGAGATGACCTCATCTTCCGGATCTCAGCTCAATGAAGTGCTCGACTTTCTCGAAGAGTACACCCGGCGCCTCCTCGGATCCGGTGTGCACACCTCGCGCGTCATACGCAACGCCATGCGTATCGCCACCTCCCAAGGTACAGACCTCACCATCTTCGTGACAGTGCGCTGTCTGGTGTTGACCATACGGGACCTCACCACTCAGGAGCGGCTGACGCGTGTAGTGGCAGTCCCCGCCCTGCCGATAAGTTTCGACCTCAATTCCTCTCTGAGCGCCCTCAGCTGGGATGCCTTTGACGAGTCTCTCCCGTTGCCGGAGATACGCCGTCGCTATGATGAGATCATCCGACGCCCACACCGTCCCGTATGGCTCGTCACCCTGCTCCTATCGCTGGCCAACGGTGCCTTCTGCCGTCTGTTCCATGGGGATTGGACGGCTGTGGTGTGTGTCATAATTGCAACGGCCATCGGAGTGACAGTGAAAAACAGTCTGCTGCGGATGAAGGTAAACCTCTACTTCGCCGTGGCCCTCGCCTCCTTTACAGCCTCCCTCTGTGCCTCGGTGTCACTGCTGACCGACTGCACGGCTTCGGTAGCATTGGCTACAAGTCCACTCTTTCTGGTGCCCGGCGTGCCGCTCATCAACAGTGTCATTGACACCCTTGAAGGACACATCCTGACAGCCGTCAGCCGTCTGGTGCGCGCCCTGCTCCTGGTCATGTGCATCTCCTTCGGCCTGGCCTGGACCCTCCTTATAGTTTACACCGACCGCCTGCCACTCTGACCGATATGGAAATATCCGCAATACTCTCTGACGCACTTTTTGCAGCCGTGGCCGCGATAGGATTCGCCGCTGTCTCCAACCCTCCGAAACGCTCCTTCGCCGGCATAGCGATACTGGCCGCCCTGGGACATGCGACCCGCTATGTACTCATGGAAGGGTGTGGCGTCAACATCGCCTTCGCCTCCATGTGGGCCGCCCTGGTCATCGGCTTCGGATCAGTGCTTGCCGCCCGGCCGATACGCGTGCCCATGACGTGCCTGTCGATACCGGCCATGCTCCCCATGATACCCGGTATGTATGCCTACAAGACGATCTTCTCCCTCATCATGTTTATGCAGGCACTCCACTCCCCTGGAGAGGGTCAGGAATACATGCA
>CAMWHX010000033.1 GCA_947174155.1 uncultured Porphyromonadaceae bacterium | reverse complement strand
CTGCATTACGCAGACCTCATGACCAAGTCGAGCCTGCGCGTTGGCAAGAAGGGAAGCCATCTTTTCGGCCCCTCCCGAGGAGAGTGAGTATGTCAGATGGAGGATGCGCATAAGGGTCCGGAAAGAATCAAATGATTATATAGATCTATGTGACGGTCCGCGCAAATTCCGATTGAGAATTTGGCGGCATACAGATTTCGCAACACGGAGGGACGCAAGGGATTTTGTATGGCACGCATCAGCGTGTATGCGTAATCCATGGTATCTGTACTCCTTGATAAGTATCCTGTCACACCGTCAACCAGCATATCCGGTATACCACCCACCGGAGTACATACCGGTGTGACACCACACGAGAGAGCCTCGATCACTGTCACCGGCATACCCTCATATCTTGAGGTGAGACACAGGAAATCGGATAGAAGCATATAGTCTCCTGAATTACTCTTCTCCCCAAGGAAGTGTATATTGCGACAAGCTTGACGACGTAATTCCCATGCCTGCGGAGAGTCGTATCCTCGCCCGATCACCAATAGGGTGAATGGTAATCGGGAGTTGATGTAGTTGAAGACCTCAATCAGACCTTTCTGATTTTTGGCTTCATTGAAGCGCGCGATGTGTATGAAGACCGGGGCCTCCGGTGCGGGGCGCAGAGTGGCTATCTCCTCAGCCACAGAGGGTAGGGCGTCTGTGGGGATGATAGGAGAGCGTCCGTTTGGTATGATAGTGTATTTAGCGCCCGGATACATATTTTCAAACTCATCGGCACAACGTTGCGACAATACGACAGGATGTATACGCCCTATGCGGTAGAGTTTCGAGAAGAGGCGTTTATCCACAGAGCGATGCAGAGCCTCAGACGGGAGGGTATGAATGGTCTCCACAATCACCGGATCCGAAGGCTTGGGGTGTAGCAGAAGGGGAAGAAGATACCAGACACCACACATATGGATATGAAGCACATCAGCCCTCAGTGCGCGCAAGCGCTTGCTGACTCGATACATCTCCACCGGATTCCAGCGCCCCGGAATTTGGAGCGACATGAAATGCACCTTTTCCGAAAGTGAGTCGCGCATAATGGCCCGCGCGGGGTTCCGCGCAGGGTCCTCCATCATGCACACGGTCACGTCGTGACCCAGCTCGGCAAGACGGTTGCTCAGTTCGACCACCATGCGTTCACCCCCTCCGCTTCCGAGGGCGCGTATCAGATGCAGGATCTTCATTTGCGGTTATCTCGGAGTTTTATTAGACGGGCTTCCCCCTTTGCGACCAATGCAGCCGCAGAGCCGGGCAACGCTGACATAAGACGATCCGTAAGGGCGGTCCACAGTGCCCCCCTGACTCCATGCTTACGGATATGGCGGAGATAGGCCGGTGTGGCCTTAACGCGCTTCGGATCGTGGAGGATACGGTAGGTTATGTCAAGAAGTGTACCCGTCGAAATCCTCTTGCTCAGTGCGGCTTCACGGCGGAGATTCCGCAGGACGGTACAATAGAAAATATCGGATATTGTGCGACCCTCACTCTCCCCTCCGAAAAACTCGCATAGCCAGTCGGCAAGACGCCCGTAGCGATCCACCTTGTCAGGGCTGAAGGTGTGCGAGAGGCTTACCGGTGAGTAGCAATAACGATATAATATGTCAGGTATGTAGACCACTCGTCGAGCCATCCGCAGGGCGTTAAGCTGATAGGGGAGATCTTCTGATACTATATCACGCTCTGAGAGGAAGCGCACTGTGATACGTTGGCGACGATAGATGGCATGCCAGACAGACATGGTAAAAGGTTTATCGGTAAGCCCGGTGACATAGTGAGGCATAAGTGCGCTCACTACCTCTCCCTCGAAGGAGACGACTGTCTCAAAATCGCGCACTTCGCGCCATACTCCCTGACTCTCCTCGCGCATATGACCGCACGACACGATATCGGCATCATATTCACGAGCCACGGAGAGGAGTCGCGCATACATGGTGGCATCCACAGTGTCACCCGCATCTGCAAAGGCCACATATTCCCCCCCGGCAACCTCCAAACCGGCATTGCGCGACAATCCGAGTCCCCGGTTGGAATGGCTGATTATCCTTACGCGCGAATCTTTGCCGGCAATATTACGTGCCACTTGAAGCGTATCATCCTCACTACCGTCATCCACCACAATCACTTCGATATCCGTCAGTGTCTGACCCAGAAGGGATCGCAGTGTCTCGGAAAGAACGGCAGCCTCGTCAAAGGCTGTCACAATGACTGAAACAATCGGTGTGTGGTCGATCGGAACCGGATCCGAGGGTGGTAGTGTCGATATGAACTCCGAATCTTTCTCTTTAGACAAGTTCTTGTCGCGCCTACGCGCCACTTCCGCCATAAACTCCCCGAAACCGGCGTACGGGGCACGATGCCGCAACAGCCATAATTTCAGTTGGCGGGCGGAAAATTCCGGATATTTAAAGGGGTGATCCTGCCAGTTGCGGGCATCGACGAAGACCGGATAATCGCGTTCGAAATCTTCCGGGCGAGGTGTGCGTCCCGATTCATAGATAGCCATAGCATAGTCTATCGCCTCCTCCACATACTCCGCTGCGCGACGCCGGCGATACTCGTCAAGCGTGCATATCACCCGTGCCGGAGCCCCGACAGCTACGGTGCCCGACGGTATTCTACCCGTGACCACTGCCCCGGCTCCTATGATGACATTGTCACCGATATCGGCACCTTTAAGAATTGTGACCCCCTCTCCGAGCCACACATTGTCTCCGATGCGCACCCGCCCCTGAGACGGCAGGTATTCATCATCGAGATTGACAAACACCCGCGAGGCGTAGTCATGAGCCAGGATTCGTGTGCCGCGATGCAGGAGCACGTTGCGTCCGATAGTGATCAGTTCCGGGCGCTGGATATCGACGAAGATCTCCCGCGGAGCGCGGGCGACGGTTCCCGCGCCGACCTTGACACCGTGTCGACGTAACCAGTCCACATACGCCTCTGACGACAGCAGATGAGACGTGCCGTTGAGATACGCGCGAACCCGGCGCAGAGGGGCGGTAAGGTCGTAAATCAGAGATCCCATATGAAAGCGTGGCCGGAGCAGGGGGTAAGTCCCCAGCGAAAAATAAAGGGTGTGACGTAACTGAGGATATAACATATACCGACCAGGCAGAAGGGGACCATCCCGTGAAGACGTATACGTTTGGAGAAGGTGGAGGATCTCTCCGTTATAGCATCAAATTGATGCATCATGATACCCCCCGCGACAAAGGGTATGTAGATACTCCCCCACCACGCCAGACGGCGAACGACCATCAAGTCTCCACCCATGGCGGTTATCAGAATGGCAGCAGCCGACAGTATATAAGGTATCCTGAGACGACGGTCAGAGATTACTGCGCGATAACCGTAGACCAGCACTATAGGGGGCCACAGCAATTTTACGGCTAAGCTGACCGCTGACCCGTCAAGAAGGGATCGGTCAGGTAGCAGCCATTGGCGCGCTTCGATGAGATACAGACTCCAATGTGACGAAGGATCAAGGTTTAGGCACGAGGCAGTTTCTGCAGCAATATCGGGCACCGCCGAGAGCACGCCGCTAAAGCGTATGGCAAAGAAGGTGAGGTATAGGACCGTAAGAATCACGGGGACACGCATATTAAAAGTCAAATCATGGCTGCGCGGGGAGTGGATCCTTAGGCCGGTGATGAGGAGAGCAGGTATAATACCCGTGATATGCACCAGGGGCACCATGGCGAGAGTGATCCACGAGGCGATACTGAGCCTGTGACACTTCCCTCCCATCTCCTCTCCGTGAAGCCATAGTGCCGAGGATAGGAGCAGAAGGGAGATGCCGTAAAACTGCCGGATGAGATTTTCCGAAGCATCCCCCGCCATCAGGATCATGACCGGAAGACTCCAGACGGCATAGCGGCGAAGACGAGAGGTAAGCGCCATCACGGAGGTCATGAAGAGACAGGAGAGAAATGCAGTCAGAACCCAGAAGGGGGCGCCCGCGGAGCGGAAGAGAGAGATCGTGAAATCAAAGAGGATTTCATCGGGAGTGTAGGAGCCTGACAAACCGGTATAATAGGAGAGATATACCGAGTGATCTTCGCCGCGATCCCACCGTAGACCCTTGATCACCGTGAAAGATATAATCATAACCACCGAGGCCACGACCATTACCCTCCGATGGTGTATGCTACGGGTGGTAGACGTGACAGCCCATCCTGAGCCTACGGCTGCAACTACGAGAAGCGTTTCAAGAATCCAATATGTGGTCAACATGGGAGCGCCTTGATTCTGAGGTTAAAGAGTCGTCCCGATACTGCCCGCATACCCCTGTCGGTAAAATACATGACTGCGAACTGCAAACTACCCGACAACATCAGTGTGGCGCAGGCCGAAAGGATACACCCTGAGAGAGAGTCGGTATTGATATCCAGCCTGTCAAGAGCGATTGCCGATATCCACCATACGAGACTGCTGAGTGTGAGATATTTCGCAGTCAGCACGAAGAAGGGGCGGGCGCTCCTGTGAAGTCCGCGCGTGAACATGTACCAGGGTTTCCACACCAGGACTACGAGCGTGAGAGGCACGATGGTGCCGAGCAGTATCCCGCTCAGACCGTAGAGGGCGCCCAGTCCGATAGAGAGTGACAGGGTCAGTAGAGCTTCAGTCAGAGGAGCCCATATATCGCCATACATTCCCATTCCGGCGACAAACTGCTCGCAGACAGAGCGGGTCAGCGTCAGGTATAGTATCGCGCTGATGAGCAACGTCACCTGAGTGGAGAGCACAAGTCCTTTGCCGACCCATAGTGTCACCACCGGGTCTGCCAGACGGGCGAAGCAGAAGACTACCGTGGCAGCTACAACTACACGCAGGGCATACAGCTCATGCCACACCGCCGCTATACGGTCGCGGTCTCCACTCGCGATCAAATCTCCCACACCGGCACGCACACCGTTAAACAGGGCATCTGCCGTCATGGTCAGTCCGGTGATGATAAGCATATAGTTGCCATATGCGGCCACAACACCGAGTGTAGTCCACGCGTAGATGATGAGGGGTGTGGCGCGGTTAAGCACGTAGGAGGCAATGCGGTGAATGAAGATACGCTTGGTCAGCCGTATGATGCTGTGCCTCTCTTCCGGTCCGGGACTGTATGACCGCTTTGACAGGGCGTATAGCCACGGGAAGGCCCGCCGAGTGGTCAGGTGGAGGTTGAGGGAGGCGAGTAGGGCGAATGAGGCTTGAAGCACCAACCACCATACATAAGGATTGTCAAACCATGAGATCGCTGCAATCTGCCACAGATCCTTCACGAGAATGACAGACTTATAGGAGACGGTCACGCGATATTGCTGCTGAGAGGCCGTCAGAAGTATCTGGCGGTAGTTGAAGAAATAGGTCAGCAGACTCGATAGGAGCATCACCCCGAAGCAGGCATATGCGTACCACATCGGCACGGTGATATGACGGAATATAGTCGGGAAGAAGCACATCAGCAGCAGGGAGCCTAACCCTACGATTATGGCTATGCGGCGATATAACCACCCCTGTGTCTCCACCAGGTCACGTATGCGCGGGCGGTTGCCGGATGCCAGGGGGGTGTATAGAGTGAAGGCTACCGCTGATCCTATTCCGAGTTCGGCCAGGTTGAGACACTGCAAGAGTCCGGCTACGGTAGAATCGAGACCTAAGACATCCGCTCCGATATGCTCGATGAATACCCGGCGCGACACGAAGGCAGCCCCTGTCTCCAAGAGATGAAACAGGAGTGCCGTGCGACTGTTGCGCAGGCTCATAGCAGTCCGGGACAAAGCCATATTCTGGTATTGGTGTCAGTTAAGCCTTCTCTCCATTACGCGTGGTGTGGTGTGGGACTAAGCCTACACATCACCCTGCCGGGAGTCGCATGCGGGTCTGAACACAATCATTCTTCCCCCGACGGGAGAGTGGTGCAAAGTTAACGTTTTTTTTCAGAATCTGCACGCCTCGTGTAAAAAAAATGAAGATAAATGATTAACTTTGCAGAGAAATGAAGAAACGCGATATACGCCGGGGCACACTGCTGACGATGGCTTTCGCTGCAGTGGCCTATATCGGCCTTACTGTAACACTGTGGATACGACAACCCGGAGGTCCCGCTGAGGAGAGTGCGACCTTCGCAAGGGGTAATAATGCCGGGCCTGCCTGGTCCGACACCCTTACCAACTCAATGTCGGATATCCCCGCGCTGCACCGGATGCAGACAGACATAGAGGCCTTTATGGGTAGATGGAATATCAAGGGAATGTCAGTAGCCGTCATGCGTCATGACTCCCTCCTCTATTCCCGTGGTATCGGCATGGCCGACATGGAGGCAGGTGTCGAGATGACTCCGACCTCCATCATGCGTATCGCCTCCGCCTCAAAACTTGTAACCGGAGTGGCCGTCATGCGACTCGTGGAGGAGGGTAAACTGCGTCTGGACGCGCGCGTGTTCGGACCCGACGGGATCCTCGACGACCGTTCCTTCACAGATGCTATGGCTGACCCTCGTATGGAAGATATAACGGTCGACCATCTTCTGCTCCACGCCGGAGGTTTTACTTTGGGAGCCGGTGACCCGATGTTTAACACCAAAGACATCATGGCGGCGAAACATCTCACCACACCTCCGGACTCCCTGGAACTTACCCGCATAGTGTTAGGTCGTCGCCTCGGATTCACTCCCGGTGTCGGACGTAAATACAGTAACTTCGGATATATGCTCCTCTCCCTCATAATCGAGCGTGTCACCGGAGAGTCGTATTGGGACTACGTCACACGAAATATACTTAATCCCGCCGGAGTCTACGGGATGCGTCCTGCCACCAATTATTACTCCCAGAGGTATTCCAACGAAGCGCGTTATTACGGACCCGACGATGAGAAGATCGAGGAGTGGAACGGATCGGGGCGCATGGTAGACCGATTTTACGGGGGTAGTAATGTCCACGGCCTCATGGGAGCCGGTGGCTGGTGCGCCTCAGCTGCTGACCTGGCACGTCTGGTATCAGCAATCGATGGAGACAGCCGTATACCCGACGTCATAGGACCCTCATCGGTATCTGCCATGACTGCCCATGAGACCGATGATAAAGGAGACCGGATCAATATGGCGAGAGGTTGGGGCACAATCGATGACAATGGCAAATGGACCCGTACGGGCACCCTCTCCTCCACACATACCCTCATAGAGAGGTTTCCTGATGGAGAGTGTTGGGTGCTTATCACCAATTCGGGAGTCTGGACCGGTCATCACTTCTCGCGGGAGATGTCTCGGTTGGTCGACCGCCTGCGCGAGCGATACTCCTCCCTGATGCCCCGACGCTCCCTCTGGTGACAGCTTGCAATCATCGCCTGATCCTAATATAAAAAAGAGATACCTCCCGCGCGGGAGGTATCTCTTTTTTATGAGGGAGTGTGTCGAGATGCTCAGAGAGTAGCCAGACACTTGCTGACGTTGTCAAAGATACGGGCATCCAGATTGCTTTCATCGGCGGGATGAAACTCGCGGCCGGTGATATGCTCGTAGAGCTCGATGTAGCGGCGGCTGACCTCCTCGCAATACTCCGGTGTCATCTCAGGCACCTTCTGTCCCGGTTTCCCCATGAAACCCTGAGAGATGAGCCATTGGCGCACAAACTCCTTCGAGAGCTGGCGCTGCTCCTCTCCCTTCTCGAAACGCTCTTCATATCCCTCGGCATAGAAATAACGTGAGGAGTCGGGAGTGTGGATCTCGTCGATGAGGATAACCTTCCCATCGAGAACCCCAAACTCATACTTGGTGTCTACCAGAATCAGACCACGCTCGGCAGCCATCTGCGAACCGCGTTCGAAGAGCATCAGGGCGTAGCGCTCCACCTGCTCATAGATATCCTGAGGCACGATACCGCGTGAGATGATCTCCTCGCGTGAGATATTCTCATCATGACCGGCGTCGGCCTTAGTCGTGGGCGTCAGAATAGGTTGGGGGAGACGCTGGTTTTCGCGCAATCCCTCGGGGAGAGCGACACCGCATATCTCGCGGGCACCATTCTTATATTCGCGCCAGGCAGAGCCGGCCAGATAACCGCGTACGATCATCTCTATTTTCAAGGGCTGACATTTCAGACCCACAGTCACCATCGGGTCGGGTACGGCGACTTTCCAGTTGGGCACCAGATCAGATGTGGCATCCAGGAAGTAAGCGGCGATTTGGTTGAGTACCTGTCCCTTGTATGGTATCCCCTCCGGGAGGACCACATCGAAGGCCGAGATTCGGTCAGTAGCCACCATCACGAGATAGCGGTCATCGATGTCATAGACATCGCGCACTTTGCCATGATAGACGGAGGTCTGACCCTTGAAGTCGAAGTCGGTACGTGTCAGTGTAGTAGCCATAGTCTTTTAGAATGGTTTTAGGGGCCGGTCTAAGCCGGCTGATTTTTTGCGGTTACAAAATTAATCAAAATCCCCGGCATCCAAAAATTTCCGACCACATATCATCATATTTCTTATGAAATAATTGCCCTGATAAATTCCGAAGGGGACATAACAGGAATCTCGGAATGTAAGAAATCCTTTTGGTTACGGGATATAATACACTCGCATTTAGCTGTTATAGCACACTGATATTGCAGTCCGTCCTCAAAATCTTTAAAATCTGTATTTATATTTTTTATAATTTGATCACGAGTGT
>CAMWHX010000032.1 GCA_947174155.1 uncultured Porphyromonadaceae bacterium | reverse complement strand
ATCGCTGGTCTGATTTCGCAGGATGCGGAATTTGGCGGCTGGGTAGAGCGCCATCTTATGGTCGTAGCGATCCATGTGGTCAGGAGTGATATTGAGGATCACCGCCACGTTGGCCTTGAAGTCATACATATTTTCGAGCTGGAAGCTGGAGAGCTCGATGACGTATATCTCATGGGGCTCTTCGGCCACCTGCAAGGCCAGGGAGCGCCCTACGTTGCCGGCCAGACCCACGTCGAGCCCCCCCTCACGCAGGATATGGTATGTGAGGAGTGTGGTCGTGGTCTTGCCGTTTGAGCCGGTGATGCAGACCATGCGGGCATCTGTAAACCATCCGGCGAATTCGATTTCCGAGACCACCGGTATGCCGCGGCGTATGGCCTCGGCCACGAGAGGTGCCGTCGGGGGTATACCGGGACTCTTGACGATAAAATCGGCTTCCAGTACGCGCTCCGGAGTGTGCCCCCCCTCCTCGAAGGGGATGCCGCGCTCAGTGAGGAGCGGACGATACTTCTCGGAGACGGTGCCCATATCGCTGACGAGCACCTCCATACCCTTGGCCAGGCCGAGCACTGCGGCTCCAAAGCCGCTTTCACCGGCCCCGAGGACTACGAGGCGCTTGCCGTTGAGATTATCATATTTCATTGCAGTCGTGTTCTGATTGGATGAGTGTGTATACTTTGAATAGAGTATCTGATGATGCTAACGTGTGGAGAGGGTGTCAGCGTATTTTCAGGGTGACAAACGTGATTGTGGCGAGCAGGATGCCGACAATCCAGAAGCGGGTGACTATCTTGGATTCCGGCACGGGACGTGCGGGCCAGTTGACCAGACATTTGATGGATGTATCCCCGGCCTTCTGGAAGTGATGGTGCAGGGGTGTCATCTTGAAGACGCGGTGACCGGTGCCGTACTTGCGGCGCGTATACTTGAACCATGCCACCTGGATGATGACCGAAAGATCTTCGAGGAAGAAAATCAGGCATAGCAGGGGGATGAGGAGCTCCTTGCGGATGAGGATGGCGAAGACAGCCAGGATACCGCCTAAGGTCAGACTGCCCGTGTCACCCATGAAGACCTGAGCGGGGAAGGCGTTATACCACAGGAACCCGACCAGAGCGCCGATGAAGGCGGCCGCGTAGACGACCAGCTCGGCCGAGCCGGGTATGTACATGATATTGAGGTAGCCGGAATAAATGACGTTGCCTCCGAGATAGGCCATGATGGCCAGGGCGATACCGATTATGGCCGAGGTGCCGGCACAGAGTCCGTCGAGTCCGTCGGTGAGATTGGCACCGTTGCTGACAGCTGTCACGGCGACGATCACCACCAGTACGAAGACTATCCACCCCGCCGTGGCTGCAGCCTCGGGGTCTGAGATCCACGAAGTCAGCCACTCGTAGTTGAAGTTATTATCCTTGACGAAGGGTATTGTGGTCTGAGGCGACTTGACGGGCATCGTGTAGCTCACGGGATTCTCGGTCCATGTCTCCATGGTCATGTCGGGGACCATATCAGAATCCGAATCCACGGCCACGACCGTCTCCACCGGAGCGGGGATCGAAGGGGCCGGAGAGAAATTCTGGCTCATAACGATGTCGGGAGACCACCACATGGCGAGGCCGACGAGGAGGCCCAGGCCTACCTGACCGATGATCTTGTATTTACCTTTTAGCCCATCCTTGTTGTGGTATTTGAGCTTGCGGTAATCGTCGAGGAATCCGATTGCGCCCATCCAGAGTGTGGCCACGAGCATGAGGAGCATATAGATGTTGGTGAGATTGCCTACCAGCAGACAGGGCACTATGATGGAGAGGATGATGATGACTCCACCCATGGTGGGAGTTCCGGTCTTCTTCATCTGCCCTTCGAGACCCAAATCACGCACTACCTCGCCGACCTGCATCATCTGGAGACGACGGATGATGACCTGGCCGAAGACCAGGGCTATGATGAGGGCCAGTGCGAAAGCCACACCGGCGCGGAAGGTGATATAAGTCATCAGATGGCGTCCCGGGAAGTCGACGCTGCCGAAGGCCTGAATCAAGTGATAAAACATGCGCTAACCTAATTATGAATCCCCCTTCTGTCTGATACCTGAATATCGGTTCTCTAATATATGCTGTCTAATATCGGATTGATAATCAGAGGGCATTGAGTATCTCCTCGCGGTCATCGAAGTGATGACGCACACCCTTGATCTCCTGATAAGTCTCGTGACCCTTGCCGGCGACAAGTACCACCGATCCGGGGGCAGCTGTCTGCAGGGCGGTGCGTATGGCCTCGCGTCGGTTGGCTATGCAGAGAGTGCGGCGGGTCTCCTCGGCGCTGAGTCCCTCGCGCATCTGCGCGATAATCTCCTCCGGATCCTCATCTCGTGGGTTGTCGCTGGTCAGGATGAGGCGGTCAGAACGACATGCTGCCTCCTGAGCCATGATCGGACGTTTGCCGGTGTCGCGGTTGCCGCCGGCTCCGACTACGGTGACGATAGCGCCGGTGGGACCCACGATTTCGCGGATTGTGTCGAGCACGTTGACCAGAGCGTCAGGGGTGTGGGCATAGTCGACGATGGCGGTCACACCGTTGGAGCAGGGTATAGTCTGGAAGCGACCGGCTACGGGGACCAGGCGGCTCATGTCGACCAAGACGGTCTCGGGATCGAAGCCTGTGAGTATGGAGGCGCCGTAGACGGCAGTCAGGTTATATGCGTTGAAACGGCCTGTGAAGCGCACTTCGACCTCGTGATTGTTGAGCATCAGCAGTGTGCCGTCAAGGCGTGTCTCCATGATGCGGCCGCGGAAGTCGGCATCAGTGCGCAGCGAGTAGGTATAGACGCGCGCAGCAGTATTCTGCACCATGAAGCGTCCCGCCTTGTCGTCGATATTTATCAGGGCGAAGGCAGAGGAGGGGAGCATATCGAAGAAGGCCTTCTTTGCGCGCATATAGTTGTCGACCGTGCCGTGATAGTCGAGGTGGTCACGGGTCAGGTTGGAGAAGACTGCACCGGTGAAGTGCAGCCCCGCGATACGGTGCTGGGCGGCGGCATGGCTCGACACCTCCATGAAGGCATAGTCACAACCGCACTCCACCATCTCCGCCAGCAGAGCGTTGAGGGTCAGCGGGTCGGGAGTAGTGTGGGTGGTGGGCCGCGCTTCGGAACCGATATAGTTGCAGACGGTCGAGAGAAGTCCGGCCTTGTATCCCTGCATCCCGGCCATCTCATAGAGCAAGGTTGCCGTGGTGGTCTTGCCGTTGGTGCCGGTGACGCCGACGAGTTTGAGATGACGCGAGGGGTGACCGTACCAGGCTGAGGCCAGATGACCGAGAGCGGCCGCGGAGTTGGCCACACGCACGTAGGTCACACCGTTTTCGAGCGAGGCGGGCATCTCTTCACAGACAATCGCCCCGACGTGATTGCTTGCCACGACAGGGATATAGCGGTGGCCGTCGGTGGTGACACCGCGCACGGCCACGAACATACCCTCCTTCCGTGTCTTGCGGGAGTCGCTTTCGAGCGACACTATATTTCTATCTACATCGCCGATGACTTCCAGCACGTCGATGGCTTCGAGCAGGGTTGACAGTTTTGCGGTCATATGTCAGAGTGGTTATAATTGTCAGTTAATGATTTTACTGTTAAGTGCTTACTTATCTCATGGAGAGGAGGATATTGGCTCCGCGTCTGATCTGTGTCCCGGGGGGAAGCGACTGAGAGACCACGGTACCGGTGCCGCGGATCGAGACCTTGACACCGCGCTCTTCCAGGATTCGGATAGCCGAGGGGGCATCATAGCCGATCACGTTGGGGACGGTGTTTCGTCCTACAGCGGGCACGGTGCGGATCTTGCGCACGCTTCCGGTCCCTATGGCTGCTGAGATATCAGAGGGATTAGTGCGCAGAGACCCTGTGATAGTCGGGCGCCCCACCTCGGCAGTCGGATTGAGGGTAGGGACGTTGTCGAGCATACCGCGGGCGAAGAGTTTCAGGGCCATGTTCTTGACGACCTGTCCCGAAGTGCGGTTGGCGCTTGTACCGGCGGGGCCGAGCACGAGAGCCATGCAGCTGTATTTCGGTTTGTCGTAGGGGAAGAATCCGGCGAAGGCATAACGGCGTTTGGTAAGATTGTAGGCCCCCTTCTCGACCGGGTAGGCGGTGCCGGTCTTGCCGACAATCTCGACGCGGTCATCACGCACCATGCGGGCAGTGCCATGCTCACCCCATACGACCTCTCGCAGACACTCCTTGACCTTACGGGCATTATCCTCGGAGCATATTCGGTCACGGATGTAGGAGATAGGGAGCACACTGTCGCCACGCTCCGAGCGCACGGCCCGCAGCAGGTGAGGACGCACGTAGCGTCCGCCGTTGGCGATGGCATTGTAGACCGAGAGGGTGTAGAGGGGAGGAATCTCGGTGTTGTAGCCGTAGGCCTGACGGGCAAGGTCGAGATGACGTGATGTCATGGTGATCGGGTTGCCGCGACGGTCCCGGTCTACGAGACGACGGATGCGGGGTATCTGTTCGCCGGCGATACCGGAGTGCATAGGTTCGAAGAAGCCTATGGAGTCCAGACGGTCATAGAAGGAGGCGGGATTGGCGGCATATTTGCGGAAAATCACGCGTGCGATACCGGTATTGGACGACATCTCGATAACCTGCTTCATGGTCTTGACTCCCGGAGCGTGAGGATCGGATGTACGCTGGAAGGGGCTGCAGTCGACCCTGTCGTTGACACTCTTGACGAGCCCATCCTCGAAGGCTATCATCATCGAGATGGTCTTCATCACGCTTCCCGGCTCGAAGGGGAGCACAGCGCGGTTCAGAGCCTCGCCGTAGGTGCCGTCTTCGAGACGCTCGATGTTGGAGAGGGCCTTTATCTCACCGGTCTCCACCTCCATGAGGATTGCGGTGCCCCATTCGGCACCCGACTCGGTACAGATGTTGTAGAGTTCCTGCTCGAGCATCTCCTGAATGTCTATATCGATGGTAGTCAGCAGGTCAAATCCGCGTTGAGCGGGGGTCTGCACCCATGTGCCGATACCCTTGTTGAGGGCCACGCGCTTGGCCAGACCCGGTTTGCCGTAGAGGAGGGTGTCGAGATCCTTCTCCAGGCCGGAGTATCCGTGAAACTCGCCCGTCTCCTGACTCTCGTTTACACGCCCTATACTGCGGTAGGCCATACGTCCATAGGGATACATGCGGATGTTGCGCTCCGTCTTGTAGAGGGGGTTACGCACACCGGACCCCTTGAATCGATTGAAGAAGGGGTATGCGCGTATCTCCTCGTAGTCTTCCAGAGTTACCTTGCGGGCTATGAGGAGGGCTCGGGGGCGCTTGTCAAACGGCTTTGCGATCTCCTTATGCAGGCGTTCGCGCCAGGTGAACCCGGCGCGAGGATAATTCTTGTCGAGCATCTCTGCCAGCGAGTCAATAGCCTCGATAGGGAGGGGGTCCATCTTTTTGAGGCGGTCGTGGCGCAGGTCGAGTTTTATATCCCATACTTTCAGATTGCAAGCCAGGATATTGCCGTTGGAGGCCAGGATATTGCCTCTCTCGGGTTGTATGGTGTCGAGGCGTGCCATCTCGCTGTTGGCACGCGCGTTCCACTCCTTGGCCTGAATCACTGTAGTATGAAACATCTTGGCGACCACAGCCAGAGCCAGCAGCATGAAGGCTACGGTGATCAGACCGTAGCGAAAGAGTATGTGGGTCTTGTTATTTTGTTTTTTTCGGCTTTTGGTCACGGCTCTTTACTTTTCATAGGTGAGCTGATAGGGTGGCTCTTCGCGAAATTGCAGCCCGAGGCCCTTATGGTCTACGAGTCTCTTCATCTCCGTCTCTCGTATGAGTGACATGTAGGCGGCCTTCTCCTGAAGCTTGGAGCTCTCGGCACGTTGCAGGTCGGCAGTCAGCGTCTTGATCTCCGCCATCTTTGACTTCGTCTTGTATCGCAGTCCCATCAGGGAGAGCACGGCGGCGAGGATGGCGACGAGCAGCCAGGCGTTCTGGCGGAAGAAACTCGCCGATACGGATCGGCCGTATCGCAGGTCACTGGCGATGGTGTGCAGCTGGTCCGAGGTTTTGGAGCGCGATTTCTCACTCTTCGGGTCGGCGCTTTCTGTTTGGGATTTCCCCTTACGTCTGTTGATTACCCCCATAGTCAGTCAGCGGTGGGCATAAGTTCGGCCACACGGAGTTTTGCACTGCGTGCGCGTGGATTGGCCTCCACCTCCTCTGCCGAGGGGGTGATGGGGGAGCGGGTGATGACCTTCCAGGGGGTATTGACCCGGCCGAAGAAGTCTTTCTGCTCGACACCGTCGAGATTGCCGGTACGCAGGAAGTTCTTTACCATCCGGTCTTCGAGGGAGTGGTAGGTCAGCACGGCCAGGCGTCCTCCGGGGCGGAGCATGGAGGTCGTGGCAGTCAGAAAGCGGCGCAGGTCTTCGGCCTCACCGTTGACTTCGATACGCATGGCCTGGAAGACCTGGGCGAGGTCTTTCTTCTCGTTTTTGGGATTGATGCTCCCCTTGACGGCCTCTACAAGAGCTGAGGTGGTAGCTACCGGGGCCTTGGTGCGGGCAGACACAATGGCGCGGGCGATATCGCGCGGACGTTTGAGATCGGTATAGGCCCGCAGCATCGCAATCAGGCTCTCCTCCGAGGCTTCGGCCACGATGTCGGCGGCTGTGCGGGGTGCGCGACGGTTCATACGCATATCCAGCGGGGCGTCAGCGCGGAAGGAGAAACCTCTCTCCGCATCATCGAAGTGATGAAACGAGACCCCTAAGTCGGCCAATATGCCGTCGAAACCCTCTACATCGTAGTAGCGCATGAAGTTGGGCATATGGCGGAAGTTGGAGCGTACGAATGTGAAACGCGGATCGTCGATGGCGTTGGCGAGGGCATCGAGATCGCGATCGAAGCCATACAAGTGCCCCTGCGGACCGAGCAGGGAGATGATGGCTCGTGAGTGGCCGCCGCCACCGAAAGTGGCGTCGGCGTATACCCCGTCGGGCTTTATATTGAGACCCTCAATTGCTTCGTCAAGCAGAGCGGGTATATGGTAAATTTCCTCCATTGGAACGGAAAATCGGTTTGAAATGGTTTAAGACTGTAAAATTACACATTTCGCCCCGTTTTTCCCTACATTTGGCCCGATTTTTTTAGAATTTTTATCGTTTTAGTCCCACCCTTGCCGCTTCGGGGTCGCTCTCAGAGATAAGAGTTCCCTATCCTCACTTGACAGGGCTCAGTAGAGGAAGCCGAAGATCCAGAGTGGGATCTTGTTGCCGTATCCCACCGGGATGCCGTCAGCGACTACGAAACTGTCAGGAATATTGCGGATTTGGCCGAAACCCTTACCTGAGCCCCCTATTTCCATCAGGTAACGGTTGTCTACAAGTAAGTCTCCATCTTTGGGATACGCAATCTCATGACATGCAGAAACCATGGAGGCCATGAAAGTCTCTCGTATTTTACCTATGTTGGCGTTTCCTAATGCGTTTACGATAGAGGGATTATCGAAGATGACTTTCTGCGGCTTTATCATCGATTTGGGATTTCTCTCACTTCGGTAGTAAAGGAGCCGGAGGATCTGAGCCCGTTCCAACAGGGAGAGAATTTTAAGAAGCTGATTTGAGGTTACACCGATCATTCCGGCTGTTGCACTGGCGTTTAGAGGAGAAGGTACCTGCGTCGCGAAGATATTGAGCAGATGTTTTGCCTTAATCAGGGTGGCATACTCAATCTTCTCGACTGCCGGTATATCATAATCTATTACACTGGTGATTATGTTGTTGACACGGAGAAGGTAATCGGTCTCCGTTTCTGTAGTGTAAAAGGGGTAGAACCCATGGCGGAGATAAGCTCCGAAGAGCTTGTTGATGTCTATGGCAGCGGTAATCTCAGAGGCATATTTCAGATGATCGTAGAGTATTTCTGAGAGAGTCAGGCTACTGAATTTCACGCCCTGAAATTCAAGGTATTCTCTGAATGAAAGACCTCGGAGGTCATACAGCAGGCAGCGGCGGGAAAGATCCGCTATCGAGTGATCGATAACCAGCAATGAGCTGCCGGTGAAAACGATATTGAGATTAGGGAAGAAATCATATACATTTTTAATCTGCTGTTCCCACCCGGGCATACGATGCACCTCATCCACGAAGATATGAGTTATACCCTCGGCATCAGCTTGTTCGGCCAGGTCCACCAGCGTGTGCGCACCAAACCATATGTCATCCAGAGAGACATACAGGGCTTTCGAGGGATCCGGAAACGCGAGTTTGATCCGCTGAAGCATCATGGTGGTCTTCCCGACTCCACGGGCACCCTTTATGCCGACAAGACGGGTATCCCATGATATGCGGTCATAAAGGTAGCGCACATGTTTTGTTGAGGTCAGTTTCAGTAGTCGCTCATATCGATTTTTCAAAGTCTTCATCCCGGTAGTCTTTTTATATTCGATGCAAAGATACAAAAAATACTCTTTGCAAAGAGTATTTTCGCGAATTTATCTTTGCAAAGAGTATTTTTGGAAAATCATCTCTGCAAAGAGTAAATAGGATGTGAGGCGTCTTCCTTCGCAGGATGGCACCTCACGGACTGTTTAGGGATATTCAGTTAATTCCCCCCATTGGGGCGAGGGCATCAGTCTGAGCCTCGCATATATGGTCGCTTTCGGGAAGGATCAACCAAATTTTCGAGTATCGTGGCTCTTTAGGGGTATGTTTCAAGGGAAATATGGGCTCAATCCGAATTTACGGTGCATAATTTATTTTATTGAAGAGGCATCTTCCGGCCCCGCATGGCGGGGCTATGTATCAGGCCCGTATCGAC
>CAMWHX010000031.1 GCA_947174155.1 uncultured Porphyromonadaceae bacterium | reverse complement strand
ACGAGCGCGGCGTAATTCTTCTCAACTTTACCTGTGCAGATAGACACCTGATCCAAGTGTTCAAGCATCTCAACTACCTGCGCCTCGGGATCCTTACCGGGACGACTGGCCGACACCATGACGCGGACCTTGTCGCCATTGAGGGCATGCATGGAGTTTCGCTCGGCCACGAGTATCTGCTCGTCGTCGATAATGACGGCATTCTTACCATTGCTGCGGCGTACGAAAATACCCTCGGCTTCGGTGCCTCGGTTGGCCTTGGCCTTATAGCGCCCGAGGTCCACCTCCATAATCTCGTCGGCAGCCACCAGCTCGTCGAGGACATTGATGACATCGTTACGCTGGGAATTGTTTTTGGCATCAATAGCAAAGGCTATCTGCTTGTAGTTGAAAGCCTGCTTCTTCTCCTTAGAGAGGAAGTCAAGGATGCGTTTGGCGAGGTCCTGTTTTCGTAGCCGCGGACCTCTTGCGGCCTTTATCTCGGTTGTGTTGTTCATCTTTGTAAATTTCGGGTTATATCCCGGGTGACCGCCGCGTCTCGTGGCAGACACTCCGTGTGTACTTGATTTAATGTTTATTTCTCTGACTTATAAAACGCCACAAAGCTAAGGTTGGTTGCATCACTTCCCCAATCCTGTGGCACGGAGCTCCATCATCTTCTTGTGAAATCCCTCCTGTCCGTCGTATTCGTTGGCGTAGTCCATAAACCACTTCATGTCACTCTTCGTGAGGCAGTATATGTGTCGGTTTTCGGGATGACGACGTTTGGAGAAGTGCGCGTCCATCTCGTTGAGGGCCCGGTTGCGGGCCATCACACGCACACTGGCTACGACCTTCTCCCCTTTGGGTTCACTGAGGCGCGATGCTTTCAGCCTGTAACCCTCGTGAGCTTCCACTATCGCTATCCAACCCTTGGCATACTCTTTCAGGTAAGCTTCGCGCTCTCGGTCCCAGATCTGCAAATAATGTGCCAAGAGATCCGTTTTCTCCTCTTCGAGTGGATATTTCTCGATAAATGCATCCAGAAGTCTCTCCAGACACTCCATCGTCTTGCGGGTGTCGTAGCTGGCCCCATGGGCATCGGAGTCGTTGAATTCGACTCCAAGTTCTTCGGCTGTGGCGGCGAGTCCGCGACGGGCATCGAGCTCTATACCGGCATCGCGGCCATAGCAGAGCCAGTGGAGATCCCGGATGTCGATATAGGGTTTACTGTCAAGGTTTGTGACTCCCTCGAATTCGAGGGCATCTATATCATTGGAAATGGCAAATCCGACGAGGCAGTCGGCATCATCTATCATCTGCTGGATGCGTGGGCGCAGGCGGGTGAAAAATGGCATATGCGCCACCATCTTCGGGGAGATGTGGTGCACCCTCTCCGACCCGGGCCAACGATGCTCGTTGCGGGGTCTGAACAACTGATGGAATATCTCCTTGTGACGCTCCTCGCCGGTGTCTTCTCCGACCTCTTTCCCACCGCGTGCGTAGTCCAGGACGTAGATCGAGAGTTCGAGGATCTCCTTCACCGCAAACTCGGCATCAAATCCTACAAAGTGTATCTTATCTTTTATCATGGTCTTCTATTCTATCCTGATTATCTTTATATCTGAATTATCCCCCCTAAGCTACTTATCTCCGGACCTTCTTATCCTTCAGGTCTTATCCGGGCTATTTTGAGGTTTGCTTTGCGGCGAAATGAGCCGTCAGGATTGAGGCTTTGGCCGGTCCTATGACAGCCGCGAGTTCATCGGGAGTCGCCTCGCGTATCTTCTTTAAACTCTTGAAATGCTTCATCAGTGCGCCGGCGGTCTTCTCTCCTATCCCCTTGATGGAGTCGAGTTCACTGCTCACCTGCCCCTTGGACCGGCGCAGGCGGTGGTGGGTGATGCCAAACCGATGCGCCTCGTCGCGCAGGGCCTGAATGACTCGAAGACTCCGGCTCTTCTTGTCGATATAGAGGGGGAGCGAGTCTCCGGGGAAATAGATCTCTTCGAGTCGCTTCGCGATACCGACGAGCGCCACCTCTCCACGTATCCCCATCTCGTCGAAGGCTTCGACAGCTGCGCTGAGCTGCCCCTTGCCACCATCGACGACCACCATGTCGGGGAGCTTCTCTCCCTCGGCCATCATTCTCGTGTAGCGTCGATGAAGCACCTCCTTCATGCTTGCGAAGTCATCGGGACCTTCGACAGTCTTGATGATGAAGTGGCGGTAATCCCTCTTGGAGGGTTTGCCGTCGCGAAATACCACACAGCTTGACACGGGATTAGTGCCCTGAATATTGGAGTTGTCAAAACATTCGATATGGCGCGGGAGGACACTGAGGCGGAAATCGCGTTTCATCGTCTCCATGAGTTCGTTGACACTGCGGTCCGGATCCATGGCCTCGGCCATCTTCTCTTTGTCGTGCATATACTGAGCGACGTTTTTCATTCCCACTTCGAGGATTTTCTTCTTCTCTCCGCGCTGAGGCACGATGAACTCTACCCCCTCGAATTCCGTATCCGGCTTAAAGGGGACTATCACCTCCTCAAACGTGCGGTCAAACCTGCGTCCGATCTCCCCTATCGCCATCGACAGAATCTCCTCACGACTCTCAGCGAGGCGGCGCCTGAATTCGAGATTCAGGCTCTGGACAACTGCTCCGTTGTGCAGGTGCATGAAGTTGACGTATGCGCTGTCGCCGTTTTCTTCGTAGGCAAACATATCGATATCACCGGTCTCGGTACGAGCAATCACACTCTTGGCATTATAGCGCTTGACAGCCTCATATTTCTCCTTGACGACCTGCGCCTCCTCGAACTTCCACTCCGCGCTGAGGCGTTCCATCTCCTGCTCCAAATGGCGCTCCAAGAGTATGGTCTCGCCGCTGAGTATCTGACGCACGCGCTGTATCGTCTTGTTGTAATCCTCCTCGTTGATCAGTCCGCGGCAGGGTCCGGCACATTTCCCTATATGATAATCCAGACATAGCCGATATTTTCCTCGCGCCACACTCCGCTCATCAAGCATATGGCGACAGGATCTCAACGGGTATATCTCACGGATCAGTTCGAGGACGACACGGGCCGACTGGGTGTTGGCGTAGGGACCATAGTACTTCCCCCCTAATCCTCGTTCGCGGGTCATGAAGATACGGGGAAAGGGCTCTTTCGTCACAACGATCCACGGGTAGGATTTGTCATCTTTAAGGAGCACATTATAGCGGGGCTGATACTCCTTAATCATGGCGTTTTCGAGGTGCAGGGCATCCTGCTCCGTAGCGACCACGATAAAGCGGAGATCTACAATATTCCGGACGAGTAGATTGGTGCGAATCGAGTCATGTCGCCGATTGAAATATGATGATACGCGGCGTTTGAGTCGCTTGGCCTTACCCACGTATATCACCTTGCCGTGTCGGTCTACATACATGTACACCCCCGGCTTCTCGGGGAGAGAGAGTATCCGCTCGCGCAGGTGTTTCCCGGGACGGTTATGATTAAGGTCTTCCTGCGTGCGGTCCGGTACAAGCTCGATACCGAAGCCCCCGAATTCATCTATATTGCGACCGAATCCGGCGAGGAGTGAGTTGAGGCGCTCCGCATCTTCCCGCCTCTCCTGAGGGTCGCGCGAATCCTTATTTTCTTGTGTCGGTTGAATGTCCATGACCTTATAACGCATTTCCCACCCCTATTATTTAGGTCTCGGTTCACAACTCGAATGACAATACCCTTTAAGCGGCGTGATACTATGGTATGATATAATTAAAAGAGAGGGGCGCTGTGTGTCGACGCCCCTCTCCTATCTCTTTGTTCCGATACGAGGTCACTTACATTTCTGCTTAGTAGCGGATCGGATTCTGCCGAACTGAGATTTACTCGTAGGTCAACAGCGAGGTGATCTCGACATCCTTCGGAAGGTTGTCGCGACCATGCAGGGCTGCCAACTCTACGACGAAGTTAATGTAGATCTTCTTCGGGTTCATGCTCTTTACGAGCTCGTAGCAGGCATTCATCGTGCCGCCGGTCGCGAGGAGGTCATCATGAAGCACGACTACATCGTTTTCGTCGATCGCATCGCTGTGCATCTCGATGGTGTCCACACCATACTCCTTAGCGTAGGACTTTTTGATGGTGACCGAGGGGAGCTTGCCGGGCTTACGGGCCGGAACGAAACCCGCACCGAGCTTATAAGCCAGGATACTTCCTCCGATGAAACCGCGCGATTCGATACCAACAACCTTGGTCACGCCGCAGTCGCGGTAGATCGCCGCGAGTTCGTCACTCATCAGTCGGAGAGCTTCTCCATTCTTGATGAGAGTCGTTAGATCACGGAAGACGATTCCCTTCGAAGGGAAATCAGGCACATCACGAATGATGGTTTTCAATTCTTCGATTTGCATAATATTATTTTTAGTGATTAGTGAGCAGTGATTAGTGATTAGTGAAGGGGGAAATGGATGCGTTTGTTCCACGTGGAACAAACGTAAAGTATTTCCCCCATTCTATCATGATATCCATTGTATTTTATCAATTTCATCGGTATTAATCCATCGCAAAACATAGATTATATGCTATCTTTATCTACGTATGAGCATCAATAAGACGCTAACATCAGCAGGAGATACACCCGGTATACGAGAGGCACGTCCGATAGTCTCGGGACGATGCTTCGTGAGTTTCTGACGCGCTTCGGTCGACAGCGCCTTGACTGACTCAAAATCGAATCCGGTGGGTATACACACATTCTCAAAGCGCAGATTCTTTTCTGCCAATTCCCTCTCTCGCGCGATATATCCCTCATACTTTATCAGAATCTCAACAGCTTCGGAAATCTCGTCACGACGGTCTATCGGTAATGAAGCGAGGCGATCGGCAACCACAGGTAAGGTGTCCGCCAGAAGGGTAAAGTTCAGCTGAGGTCTGCGCATCAGGTCTGCTACACGATGCGATCCGGAGACGGGAGTACTCCCAAGTGATACCAAGAGGTCATTGAGCGCGCCCTCCCCCTTGACGGAAGTAGCGGAACACCACTCCAGGAGAGATGCGATCTCCTCCTGCTTACTTAGCATCGCCTGATAACGTATTTCATCAGCCAGACCGATACGGTAACCGATCGGAGTGAGTCGCATATCGGCATTATCCTGACGGAGAAGTATGCGATATTCCGCTCGGGATGTAAACATCCGGTAGGGCTCATCAACACCTTTTGTCACCAGGTCATCAATCAAAACTCCGATGTATGCCTGATCACGTCCGAGCACCAACTCCTCCTCTCCCTTGACAGCGAGAGCTGCGTTGATTCCGGCCATTAAACCCTGCGCGGCAGCCTCCTCATAACCGGTAGTACCGTTGATCTGTCCGGCAAAATAGAGGCCACTGATCAGACGTGTCTCCATCGTATGATACAGCTGCGTCGGTGGAAAATAGTCATACTCTATCGCATATCCGGGGCGATAAAACTGCACATTACGCAGTGCCGGCACCCGACTCAATGCCTCCATCTGCACCTGCCAGGGGAGTGAGCTGGAAAAACCGTTTATATAATACTCCTCAGTGGTCTCTCCCTCAGGTTCGAGAAAAAGCTGGTGACTCTCCTTATCAGCGAAGGTCACAATCTTTGTCTCGATAGAGGGACAATAACGGGGTCCTATACTCTCGATCTGACCATTGTAAAGGGGCGAATCGGCGAGGTTATCATGAAGTATCCGATGCACCTCCGGATTGGTATGTACTATGAAGCAATCACGCGGATAGAGGGAACGATGCACATCGGAAAGGAAGGAGAACTTGTGAAAATCCCGTGTCACCCTACCCTCGTCCGACATGATATCATCGCCGGCCTGAGGCTGCACAAGCGTAAGATCTATGGTGCGCCCATCGATACGCGCGGGAGTACCGGTCTTCATTCGCCCGGTTTCGAAACCGAACTCACGGAGTTGCTCGGTCAATCCGAACGAAGCACTCTCCGATATACGTCCACCGGGAATCATCGTCCGCCCGAAGTGCATCAGGCCATTGAGAAACGTCCCGGCCGTCAGAATCACCTTCCGGGCATTGAATCGAATCCCGAGAGCGGTCTCTACGCCACATACATGATTCGCACCACCCTCATCTATGTCAGTAATTAATCTGACTACACTGTCCTGAAACAGGGAAAGTCGCGGTGTGGAGTCAAGCACACGACGCCATTCATCGATGAAACGGGTGCGGTCACTCTGCACACGCGGCGACCAGACAGCAGGGCCCTTCGACCGATTAAGCATCCGGAACTGGATGGCGGTTTTATCGGCGATAATACCCATTTGCCCACCCAAGGCATCAATCTCGCGCACGATCTGACCCTTGGCGATACCACCGACAGCAGGGTTACACGACATCTGCGCCACGCGGTTCATATCCGAGGTTATCAATAGTGTCTCGGATCCCATACGCGCTGCCGCTACCGCAGCCTCACACCCGGCGTGACCGCCCCCGACCACTATGACATCGTAATCGAATCTCATCTTCCGAGGTCATAAATATCTAAAGCACGATTCTCGGCAGCCTCCATTATTTCGCGTTCACCGGGTCCCTTGTCATCTATACCGCAAAGGTGTAGTATCCCGTGGATGATGACACGAAGGAGTTCGCGATCGAAGGTTACACCGAATTTATCGGCATTACTGCGCACCGTATCCAAAGATATAAGGATATCCCCCCCTATCTTATCACCTCGTGAATAATCGAAGGTTATAATGTCAGTATAGTAGTCATGGCCGACAAACTGACGGTTGGCGACCAGCATAGTCTCGTCGTCACAAAATCGGTAATTGACATCACGCACCTTGCGGTCATAGGTCATGGCCACCTCTGCAATCCAGCGCGACACACGCGCCACATCAATGTCGGGCATCTCTACCCCATCAACTTCAAAATCTATCATAGATTCTTATACTTTCATGCTTCCCTCCCTCAGGCACCTGAAAGGAGTGTCTCCAACCACGACAGTCATGTCAGTCCGACCCACATGGCTCCACGTAGTTTCAACCTACAAATATAAGCATTTTTCACCGATATAACCTCAAGACGCGCAATTTTATTTTTTCAGCCACAGAACACACACCCGTATCAAAATCATGTAAAAATCTATGTATAAGAGTTTTACATAACCTTTTTACGCAAATTAAGGCGCTATGGTTCCAAAATTAAATCAGACTCAACCCCACCACCAAAATAAAAAAATTGTCCCGGCGTTAATTTTTCCGGTGGGTGCACCCCGGATACACAACAAGTCATCCGACACAACCCGGCTTACCTCGTACGTGCCAACGGACTCAAAACTCTACAAAAGCTACTTTAACTATTAAAATTTGGATTTTCAAATATAAATGACTAATTTTGCAAATTAAACGCTTCAATTGGAATCTCTGAACATCATGAATTCTAAAACGGTTAATTTACATTTTTTTTCTCTTGCTGCCGTCTGCATAGCTTCTTCGTGCGCGTCTGACCGACCTGACAACACAGAGGGAGCCGGACTCGAGGTGTCGTTTGCAACTTCGGGGGTGACACGTGCGTCCGTCACGACCGACATAAATACGGAAGGCTCCGGGTTCATCGTCTTCGGAGACATGCTCAGGGTTTCTCCCGAAAGCTCTGACAACACCCCCACGCTCACATTTTTTAAAACAGAGGTTGAATATGATGGTAAAAGCTGGCACTATGACGATATCCGATATTGGCTTCCGAATTATGAATATAGTTTCGTAGCTATACACCCGGTCTCCCTTATCACAAAAAATGCCGACAACTTCCAATACGGTAGTTCCGGTCTCTCCTGCACATACTCAATTCCGGTCGCAGAAGACAATGTGCTCCAAAGCGAGAAACTGGATGACCTCATTGCAGCCAATCATCGGAGAAGGGTCATAGAGGGATCTTCCACCTCCATTCTACCCGTAAACCTAAGGTTCTTCCATATACTGACCAGGATAAACTTCCTCCTTAAATATGAAGGATCAGCAGAGGCCATCCGGGTGACCGGGATAGAACTCGACGGGGTAAATAAGAGCGGAACATTCACTCTCACCCCTGCCCCTATTTCGGCCGGAGGCACCCAAACCGATGACTACACCCTGGTGTGGAGCGACCACTCCGAGGGGGGCACCATCATCGCGCCCGTCAATGCAGAGGTAAGCAGCGGGCAGACACAAACTCTGTTTCCTGATGACAACGCCCTGTTTATGATCCCTCAGCCTGACAATAAGGATATCATAATGAAGATCACCTATATATGTGACAATGGTGACAAACCGGAGACACAGACGCTGACCGCCCAGGCCCCGATAGGAGGCTGGGAAGCGGGTAAGATATACTCCTATTCTCTGGCTGTCAATATAGAGGAGAAGGACAAAGATATGAGAATTTCTGTCGACGTGAAGGATTGGAAAGAGGGTGAAAGCTCGGAAATCCTCGTACCGCGAAAATAAAATGTAATCAAGATGAACATATTCAAACTATCATACCTAACCGCGGGAATCGCATTCCTTTGTGTCGCATGTGCAAGTGAAACCCCCGATCCGGGAATCACCATGAGAGACAACCGGATATATTTCCGCACAGGCTTCCTCGAAGAGGAAACACGCGCACAGTCAGTCACCAAAGATGATCTGGATGAATTCTATGTCACTGTATTCAACCCCGCCAAGGCCGGGGAGGGGATTCTCGAACCGTATATCGACAACGAAGCGGTGAGAAGAAGTGACGACAATCCCGACATCTTCTCTTCCGAAAATTGCATGTGGCCGGACCGGGGATCTGAGAATCACGATCTCACCTTCTTCGCCTATTATCCCCATCTCAACGATGGAGAAAAACCGTATAATGCCTCGACCGTGAGCGGTTCGGAAACAAATTTAGACTTCCGGATTAAAGATTTCCATATATCAACCGACATCTCAGAGCAGGTC
>CAMWHX010000030.1 GCA_947174155.1 uncultured Porphyromonadaceae bacterium | reverse complement strand
ATTTCGAGCATATCCACAGCCATAAACCTATCGACATCTGCTATACCATCGAGCAGTCCAAGCATCCCAATTCTCCCGATTCGGTACAGCTGATGATCCGCGACATCCGCGTCTCCAAGCCGTCATGACCTCCTCTGAGACCTCCATTACGGCCGACATCCGTGGTATTCTGAAAAAATACTGGGGCTATGATGACTTTCGTCCGCTTCAGGAGGATATAATCCGCTCCGTGCTTTCGGGGCGTGATACTCTCGGCCTGATGCCTACGGGTGGTGGCAAGAGTCTGACGTTTCAGATCTCCGGGCTTGTGCTCGGCGGCCTCACCGTAGTCGTCACCCCTCTGATCTCACTGATGAAGGACCAGGTCGACAATCTGCGCAAACGTCATATCCAGGCGGTCTACTTTCATTCGGGAATGAACAGCGGGGAGCTGCGCGTGGCGTGGGAAAGGCTGGTCAACAATCGCGCCAAGTTTCTCTATATCGCTCCCGAGCGCCTGCGCAATGAACGTTTCCTCTACGAACTGCGCCATCTCCCTATCCGTCTGATAGTCGTCGATGAAGCGCATTGCATCTCCCAATGGGGCTACGACTTCCGCCCCTCTTATCTGAATATCAAGTCTCTGCGCAAGATCTGTCCGGGTATTCCGGTGCTGGCGCTGACCGCTACCGCCACTCCGGAGGTAGCGGAGGATATACTGACTCAGCTTGACTGCCGCAATCCGGCTCTCTTCAAAATGAGTTTCAGCCGCGACAATATTAGTTATATCTGTCGCGCTTCGGAACAGAAGTATCACGATCTGACCCATATCCTGAGTCGCACCTCCGGGTCTGCCATCGTCTATGTGCGTAGTCGTAAGCGTACCCGCGAAATCGCCGAACACCTCAACCTGGTCGGTATTCAATCCACATTCTATCATGCCGGTCTGACTCATCAGGATAAGGAGGAGCGTCAGAATCTCTGGCAGCAGGGGCTCGTGCGCGTTATGGTGGCTACGAATGCCTTCGGCATGGGAATTGACAAGCCCGACGTTCGCGTCGTGATACACTTTGACTTCCCCCCTTCGCTCGAAGAGTATTATCAGGAGGCGGGGCGAGCAGGGCGTGACGGACTCCCCTCCTTCGCCGTGCTTCTCGTGTCGCGTTATGACAGCGCGACACTGCGCCGACGACTCTCCGAGCATTTCCCCGAGCGTGAATATATCCGTAAGGTCTACGAGCGTGTCTGCAACTATCTTCACCTCTCAATCGGTGAGGGTTACGACCGTCTTTTTGAATTCAACCTGACGGAGTTTTGTCACCTTTTCAAGATGCAGGACCGTCAGGTCAAGGCAGCTCTCAATATACTGGGTCAGGCCGGTTATCTCGATTTTATCGAGGAGACGGAGAGCAAGTCGCGTGTCATCATCACGGTTGAGCGCGAGGAGTTGTATTCTCTTCATGGTCTCTCCCCCGAGGCTGAACGTGTCTTAGGTAAAGTCTTGCGCCTTTACCCGGGATTATTTACCGACTATGTGCAGATAGATGAGGTGAAGATTGCCCGCGAGTTGACCGTCGTCCCTCAGAAAGTGTATGAGGCGCTCCTCGAGCTCAATCGGGCGAAAATTCTGGTATACGTGCCTCGCAGCCGGACACCATATATGTATGTACCGACAGCGCGCGAGGAGAGTCGCCATGTGATGATTGGTCGGGCGGTATATGAGGATCGGTATAGGATAATGCAGACACGCACGGAGGCCGTCATCAAATACGCCTCCTTTGAAGATGATTGTCGTGTCAAGTATATGCTTGGATATTTCGGCGAGACGGATTCCGGAGATTGCGGGCGTTGCGATGTGTGTCGGGAGGCCCGAAAGAGATCTTCTAAAGAGGCATCACTCTCTGCCGTTGAGATCCAATCACGCATCCTCGACACTCTCCGGGAGAAAGGGCCTGCACGCATCGTTTCCTTATCCCGCTCTGTCGGTGTCAGCGACACCGATCTGCGTCCCGTCCTGTCGTGGCTGATCTCGGAAGGATATATCACCCTCGATGATACCTGGTACAGCATACCCTGACAAGTAAGCCCCCTAAGCATGGCATGATTCTTTCACCCTAATCAGTCGATCACATGAGTAACTCTCGATTCCGCCTAAATATCCTGACCTCGTCGATAATACTGCTTGGCGCCTGCGTTATCGGATGGCTCGCTGTCCGACTCTCCCCTAACGGCCGGTCCACGGCAGTGATAAATGACGTGACAGGTCCTGACACCCTGAGGGTCGCCATGATCAATGCCCCCTACTCCTGCTACGAATATCGCGACACTACGGTAGGCTATGACTACGAACTGGCTCATGTGCTTGCAGACTCGCTACACCGGCCTATCCGAATCATCATGGCATCGGGAGTAGCTGACCTCGTGGAAATGGTGTCGGCGGGGAAGGTGGATATTGCTGTAGGACCCGTTGCGGATACACGTCCGACCCGTTCGCTGGTCGCTTTGTGTGGTCCGGAACGTATCAGTCATCAGGTTCTCGTGCAGCGTCGCGGTGAAGGTCAGATATCTGACGTCACATCTCTCCCGGGCCACACGGTCACGGTGGAAGACGACACCCGATATGCCCAACGTATGCGCAACCTGAACAATGAAATCGGGGGAGGCGTTAACATCTCCGTTCTCGACAATGACACTCTGAGCGAGGGTGATCTGGTCAGTCTGGTTGATCGGTCAGAACTGGAAATGACCGTGATTGACTCTGATCTGGCCACCTATAATGCCTCGCGCTTTCCTCGTCTCGACTTCTCGGTCCCTCTGAGCCTTGACCAGCGCCTCCGCTGGGCTGTCAATCCCTCAGACACCCTTCTCGCCAGGGTTGTGGACCGCTGGACGTCCACTGACAGTATTCTGATCTCAAAGACTTACAGCAAGTATTATCTCGATTCCCGAAACGGTGCACATTCACACCCTCATGACGATATTGTGGAGGAGGCGGGAGAAGGCACTGTGTCTGCGGTAACTGATCGGATTAAGAGCGTGCCATATATCCGGCATTTCCAAAGCATTTCCAAGCGTTTGGGCTACGACTGGCGTCTCGCTGCGGCAGTAGCCTATGTAGAATCCCGCTTTAAACCTGATATAGTGTCTTGGGCCGGAGCGCGTGGCATCATGCAGGTGATGCCGGGCACTGCCCGCGGCATGGGTATCAATCCCTCTCGCCTCACGGATCCGGCCGTCTGCATCGAGGCGGGAATCACATTGCTGTTAAACCTCGATAAGGCCCTCGCCAAACGAATCCCGGACCATACATTGCGGCGTGATTTCGTTCTTGCCTCCTACAATGCGGGTATGGGCCACATCGTAGACGCTATCGCCTTGGCCCGGAAATACGGGCTCGACGCCTCCCGATGGGAAGGTGGTGTGAGCCGGGCAGCCCTGATGAAATCCAAACCGAAATACTATCGGGATCCGGTAGTCAAAAACGGATACTTCCACGCCCGCGAGACCGTGGACTTCGTCCACTCCGTCAACGCCGCCTACCGTCAAATAATTTCAATCAATTCATAATTCACAATTCATAATTCATAATTAGCTACGCAGTTAGCAGTGAGTGATAATTCAAAATTGGTATGCTTCCAATAGCTCCAATAACTCCAATAATTCAAAATTCAACATTCAAAATTCAACATTATCATGAGAAAGCCTATCTTCACAGGTGCCGTAGCAGCCCTGCTGCTCGCCTCTACCACCCTCACCTCCTGTATCGGCAGTTTCAGTCTGACGAAAAGCGTGCTCTCCTGGAACAATCAGGTCAGCAACAAGTTTGTCAACGAAGTAGTGTTCTTCGCATTCTGGGTTCTCCCCGTCTACGAAGTCACCGCCATAGCCGATGTTCTTATCCTCAATTCCATTGAATTCTGGAGCGGACGCAACCCCATGACCTCCTCCATCAAGACTGTCGACACCGACCACGGTCGCTATACGATCGCCTGCGATGGCACCGGTTATGACATCAAGAATGAGTATACCGGTGAAAGCGTACGTCTGGCCTTCAAAGAGGATGATCAGACATGGAATGTAGTGACGCCGGAGGCCACTCTCCCCTTCATGACCATGCTCGACGACTCTCACGTGCGCATCCACACACCTCAGGGTGACTCCGACGTAGAACTCTCCCAAGAGGGTCTCATGGCCTGGCGTGCAGAAAATGCTCCGGTTTTGATGGCTGCACGTTGAACCCAACCCCCACCGATGGTGTTATACCATTGAAAATAATAATTTCCGGTCGCAGGCCGTAGCCGTGACCGGAAACCTCATGAAAAAATCAACCTATAAAAAATATTATAACAATGAAAGCAATCCATGTTATCTGCGCCGTCTTGGGCGGTGCTATCGCAGGTGCAGCAATCGGTCTGCTCGCTGCTCCCGAGAAGGGTGAGGACACCCGCAAGAAAATCGCCAAGATCCTCCGCAAGAAGGGTATCTCCCTGAAAAAGGAGAAGATGGAGGAACTCGTAGACGAAATCGAGGAGCAGATCCAGAACGCCTGAGATCGGCTCTGAAAAACATCTCAACACATTATCAAGATGAAAGCATCACTGAGCATTTTGTACGCCTTCCTTGGCGGCGCGATCGTAGGATGTGGCGCGGCTCTTCTCTTCGCTCCGGAAAAGGGTGAGGAGGTCCGTAATCGTATCACACGTATCCTGCGTAAGAAGGGCTATAAGATCAGCGACCAGGAGGTTGACGCCCTCGTCGCTGAGCTCACCGGAAATCCCGAGTGAGAATGAATTATGCCGCCTTCAGACGGCATCAAAAAAATCATTATCCCCCTTATGGGGAGGCGGATTCGGGATTAACCCCTCATACCGTCTCCCCTTAAGGTGTATACTAAAAAAAATGAAACAGACCCTCACCGACCAGCTTAAAGACCTCTTCTTCCAGGGACGCCGATGGCTCACCCTCGAGACTGAGTATCTCAAACTCACCGCCGCCGAGAAGTTTACCGTTCTCGCCGGCACCTTCGTCCTCGGTGCCATCTGCCTTATGATCGGCATGGTCATCATCATCCTGCTCTCTTTTGCGCTGGCGGATGTCTTCAAGATGCTGATGGTCCCGGCTTTGGCATATCTGTGCGTGACAGGAGTACTCATTATCCTGATGATAACACTCTTCCTCCTTCGTCGACAGTTGCTGTTTGACCCGATAGCCAAGTTCATAACCCGTCTATTCCTGGACCCTAACTCCTGATTAAGCTATGGCAGAAACTGTATCCGCTCCCGCTACCATGCCGGCACCCCACGACGCGCCTGTCGATGCCCTCGACATGCCGCAACACCGTTTTGAGGGCTATACTCTGGCCGATATCAAGTATCGGCGCGCTCTGATGACCCTCAAGAAGGAGTTCTGTCGCGACAAAATGGCGCATGACATTACCAATGCACGCCAGTCTCTCCCCTTCCTCTCCAACAATAAGGGTACCAAGGGATCCAAGACCGGGTTCGTGTCCTCTCTCGGTCCCCTCGCAGGGAAGATCTTCTCAGGTCTGAACTATGTAGACTACGCCATGCTCGGGTTTCAGACTTTCAAGACTATCCGTAAGGTATTCTCCCTCTTCCATCGTAAGAAATAAGCTACATATATCGTTTAATTTTAGAAAGCTACTTATCGTATGACCGATTATATAGCCCTTAGAATTGACTTCACTCCATGTAGCGAAGATATTACGGATCTGGCGGCAGCCCTCCTCGCCGACGGCGGTTTCGAGTCCTTCACACCCGACTCTGAAGGACTCACGGCCTATATCCCCGTCTCCATGTATTCCGCAGAGCAAACTTCCCGGTGTCTTGAAGATTTTCCTTTCGAGACCAAGATGATTCTCTCAACCGAAGTCATCGAAGGGAAGAACTGGAACGAGGAGTGGGAACGCCACTACTTCCAACCGATCGTCATAGCCGACCGTGTAGTCATCCACTCCTCCTTCCATCACGACATTCCGGAGGCGAAATATGATATAGTGGTTGACCCCAAAATGGCCTTCGGCACCGGACACCACTTCACCACACGCCTGATGATAGAGTCAATCCTAAGCTTCGACATGAAGAATACGTCTGTCATCGACATGGGGACCGGAACCGGAATCCTTGCTATCCTGTGCGCCATGCGTGGAGCGGCATCCGTCACCGGTATTGAGATAGATCCGGGAGCATGGGAGAATGCCGTGGAAAACGTAGGCCTGAACAAGGTAAGCGCCGAGATGAAGTGTGGCGACGCTGCTCTACTCCCTACCCTGCCGCCTGCTGACTTCTTCCTGGCCAATATCAACCGCAATATCATCCTCTCTGACCTGCACGCTTATGCAAGCGCCCTGAAAGCGGGAGGAAAAATGATGCTGAGCGGATTCTACGAGTCTGACGCTCCGATGATCACCGAAGCTGCCCTCCCGCTGGGGCTCGTTGAGGTCGGCCGCCGGGTTGATAACGACTGGACGGTCCTCATACTCCAAAAATCCTGACCGTCGCGACTCGGAGGGTAACATGGTGGCTATTACTGCAAAACAGGCAATTTATTGTGTAAGCAGACCCTAAACTACACCTCAAAAGGGAGCAGTTAACAATATTTAGTAAAATTAGAGGGTGAGATATTTGCAACTCACCCTTCTTTTTATTAACTTTGCACTCAATATCGCACGACACTTTACGTTACACTGTGTCGCGCGAAGTGTGATAGATTTTTAATTTAGACAATAACGACCATTCAAACACTCCGCCTATCGAGAAATCTCTACTTAACGAAAACAGATTACACAGAATGGCAAACTTCCAATCCATGACCGACGAGCAGCTGGTCAAGGCATATGCACAAGGCAACAACGAGGCATTCGACACCTTGCTGAAGCGTCATCAGGATAAAATCTACACCTATATCCTGCGGATGATTCGCAATGAGGATATAGCCAACGACATATTTCAGGAGACCTTCGTCAAGGCTATCATGACTATCAAGCAGGGCCGCTACACCGAAAACGGCAAGTTCCCCGCCTGGATATCTCGTATCGCCCATAACCTCATTATCGACTACTTCCGTCAGGAGAAGTCCGAGAACCTTCAGTCTGCCGACCTCGAAGACGTCGATGTCCTCAACCGCAAAGAACTCTGTGAGGCCACCATCGAGGACGTCATCATCCACGAGCAGATACGCGATGACGTTAAGCATCTCATCACACAGCTTCCTCCCCTGCAACGCGAGGTGCTAACCATGAGATACTACCAGAATCTCTCCTTCAAGGAGATCGCAGAGATCACCGGTGTCAGCATCAATACCGCCCTCGGTCGTATGCGCTACGCCATCATCAACCTGCGTCGTATCGCTGCTGAGAAAGATATTATCCTTACTCTCTGACACCGGGGCCCCTCTAAGGGACGCCCGGCGTCACCTTATTTGTGCAAATTTACCTTTTTTTATTCACTCCATATAATATTCACCTCACTCATGGCGTTTTATAGGCGGTAACCAAAACATCCGATGCCTATGACAGACAGTTCTACTCATTCTGTAACACCCTCTGAAGTGAAACATAACAAACTACATTCACCCAGTTCGTACACCATCTCGCTCATTCGTCAGTTCGCACGAGTTTGCCATTCCGTCAACGATGGCCCGTTTAGCGCGATGATCGTCAACTAAAAAATCCGTATCTGCACTGAGTGCAGATACGGATTTTTTTATAATGTTGAATTTTGAATGTTGAATTTTGAATTGCGGAGTCGCCCGTTAGCCTCCGGTTTGTATTAGGGTGCAAGCCGCCCGTTAGCCTCCCAATTCTAAATTATGAATTATGAATTATGAATTGACAATTACCTTAGCGCAAGCACCATCCTCCCAGCGAATCACATAAACCCCCGGGGCGCAATGGAGAGCTCCGCCCTCTTCTCCGGCGCAGATAAGTCGTCCGTCAATACTATATATGCTGTAACTTCCGAAACCGGCAACCAACTCAGGGACTCCGTCTACGATCCGCAGTCGCCCCTCCGATTCTACAGTTTCCACTCCGCTGTTATCCGGGAAAATCGTCGTAGAATCGACATGGGCAAACTTGCTCCACTGCGGACTCTGACGATATAGCTCCTCTACCTCGGGACGCACATACAGTATGCCGTTGGCATACGTTTCTGCGTCAAACGTATCGGGCTGGATGGTCGGGGGAAGGAGATTGTCTACATATACAAATTTAAGATTCGGACAGTCGGAAAACGCGGACGTCTCAATCCTCTCAACCAAGCTCGCCAGGCTCAATGTCTCCAAGTTAACACATCCATGATATGCATTAGCTCCTATGGTGACGACAGCCGGCCCGATATAGGCAAATTCCAGAGCGGTACATGCCGACATGACACCGGAGGGGAGTACCGTCAAACCGTCAGTCCACTCCTGCTTCTCAATGCACACACACCCCGCAAGAGCATACTCCCCTATCTCTTCGAGCTCCTCAGGGAGATTGAGATAGGACAACTTTTCGCATAGAGCAAAACAGCGGGCTCCAATCTTCCTGACTCCGTCGGGAATCGTGACGTACTCCAAATTGACACACTCCGCAAATGCCAGATCATCCAATATCTCGACACTACGGGGAAGTGAGACACTTGTGAGGCTATGACACATCTCAAAAGCTGACTTTGGGATAACCGTCAGGTTCTCGCCGAGAGTCACCGACTCCAAGGAATTACAGAATCGGAAAGCACCCTCACCGATCGCCCCTACATACTCCAAACCGTCGATCTCTCTTAGTTCCACACAGCGCCACAAAGCCTCGTCTCCGAGCTCATTCAAAGTCGATGGTAGCCTCAAGGTTTCGACTCCGGTTTCTGCCAGGGCTTTATAGCCTAAACTGCGGACGCCCTCTGAAATCACCACGTTAAACCTCGTCATCTCTCCCTCGACTCCCAACTTATAGAAAGCGTGGGGAGCTAT
>CAMWHX010000029.1 GCA_947174155.1 uncultured Porphyromonadaceae bacterium | reverse complement strand
GGGATGGAACCATCCTACCCGGAATCTCTATGCAGAGTTCGAGGCCGGTGATCCGCGTCGCGAGGCCGCAATCGGGACTCCCGACGAGGCCGGTCTGCAGGAGGATGAGGTGACCTATCTCGGCTCCCCCTACTTCAACAACAAGACCTCCTACAGCGAGGGTGGGGAGTTTCCCGCTATCGACCACCACAGCCGCGGCCCCCTCAACTATCGTCTAATACGCGCCTCGGACGTCCTCCTGCTCTATGCCGAGGCAGCTCTTGAAAGCGGCAAGGATATCAACGCTGCCAAGTGGGCCCTCGAGCAGGTCCGCAGCCGCGCTCGCTCCTGCTCCGGCACTCCCGGCGCGCTACCGGCCTTCCCGGGCTATCGCGGATATTCCGACAATGTGGAGTCTCTGCGTGACGCCATCCGCCACGAGCGCCGTGTGGAGCTCGCCATGGAGGGTCACCGCTGGTTTGACCTCGTAAGATGGGGGATAGCCGCCAAGGTGATGGACAAGTCTACCGGCTCCTATGGCTCCACTGAATCTCAGGAGGCCCGCGATGAAATGGCAGCCTTCATCCCCGGCAAACACGAACTCTTCCCCATACCGGCCGAGGAGATCGCCCTAAACCCGATGGCTCAGAACCCCGGTTACTGATCTGCTTACAGATCCGGTTACTGATTATGTGAATACCTGTACCTCTCTCCTCCCCCTTTTTTCTCCTCGCTTATCACTACTTCATTTATCACTAATAACTTATAACTAAATTTATTTCTATCATGAAGCATTTTACACTTCTCGCCCTCACGGGCATCATGGCTCTGGGCGCCCAGGCTCAGTACAACTGCTCCCCCTCTACCGCTGACGTGGTGAAGAGCGGTGTGAAGAGTGTCGACTATGTAACCCTCTCCGACGGTGCCATCAAGGATCTTGAGGCTGCCGGTGCCAAGGTGACCTACATCGGTCCTGATCCTGACAACGGTCGCAACCTCTGGTACTGGGAAAACACCTTCAGCGCAGGTGACGACAGCTATCCCCGCGTAGACATGGAGGAGGGTGGCTACATCTCCGTCGTGGTAGGTACTGTAGGTTGGTCCGGTGCCGGTGTAGCAGTAGACAACGGTCTCAACTTCACATCCTTCAATGAGAATACCCGTTTCCACCTCGCATACATGACTCCGACCGGCAACGGTCCCGCCTCTGTAGCCGTTATCCTTCTGGACGGTGGAGACAAGGGTTCACAGCCCGCCAAGTTCGCTCTCGGCAATGCCTTCGATGACAATGGTGCCATCTTCCCCACTATCGGTGACCGCATCAGCGATGACTGGCAGGGTATCGACATCTCCCTGGGTGATCTCAAGAAGATCTGGCCCGCCTTTGACCTCCAGAACAAGAACTCCTGGACAGGTAACGTCTTCTCCTGGCTCGGTGGCGGCGTGACAGGCCAGACCATGGCTTTCGACGCTGTCTACTTTTACAATAGCGGTGACTCCGGCGTCGAGGGTGTGGCCGCTGACGCTGTCAACTTCATCGTGACCAACCGCACCATCAATGTCAACGGTGCAAAGGGGATCGAGCTCTTCGACATGGCAGGCCGCCTCGTCAAGAAGACTTCCGGCTCCGTCCTTGGCATCCAGGGACTCAATCAGGGCGTATACGTAGTCCGCTCCGCCGGTAAGGTAAAGAAGATCATGGTTCGCTGATCGTGACTCCGGAGAGTGGTGGTCATCTCCACCCTCTCCGGATGCACTCTGCCTCCCGGCTCCTCCGATGCAATCACCTCTCTCCCATTTTTCTACATACTGACATATTCCTACCTGCATACACGATTTTTCAACCAAACATTTCTCACTGTATTCTCATGAAACTCCACACCTCCGCTCTACTGCTCCTTGCCCTCCTCTCCACTCCGGCCCGCAGCGCCGAGCCTCAGTCAGGCTCCGGAGAGATCAATGGCTACTCCCTGGTCTGGCAGGATCTCTTTGATTCCGATGAGCTGAATCCGCTCCGCTGGAACATCGAGGTCAACGGCGCCGGTGGGGGCAACAATGAGCTGCAATACTACACTGATCGCCCCGAGAATGTGAGACTCGGCGATGACGGACAGGGTAACGGATGTCTTATCCTGACTGCACGCCGCGAAAACTATTCCGGCAAGAACTTCACCAGCGGTCGCGTCAACTCCAAGAATCTCATCGCCTTCACCCACGGCAAGATCGAAGCCGCCATCAAGCTTCCCTCGACTGCCAACGGCCTCTGGCCCGCCTTCTGGATGATGGGCAATGACTTCGATCAGGTCGGATGGCCCCGATGCGGTGAGACTGATATCATGGAGATGGGCAATCAGGAGGGTATCCGCAATGGTTTCCAGGACAGATTCTTCAACGGCGCCTGCCACTGGGGTCCGGGATGGCCCAACGCCTCCTCCGCCAAGTCGACTACGAAGGCTTACAGTCTCCAGGATGGAGAGTTTCATCTCTACACTCTGATCTGGGATGCAGACGCCATCAAGATGTATGTCGATCTGGATAAGTACCCGCGTCAGAACCCCTACTTCTCCATGACGATACCCGCGGATGATCCGGGTAACGAATGGAGCCCCGGCAACTACTTCCACAAGGAAAACTTCATCCTCTTCAATCTCGCTGTCGGCGGCAACTTTCCCGGTATACATAATGCCGCTGATATCACGGCCCTGAACGAGGAAAACTCCCAGGAGGCCTCAATGTATGTCAATTACGTCAAGATCTACCAGAAAGGTTCTCCTGACGAGACCCAGGCCTTTCTCGACAATGGTGACGACCTTTCGGGCATAACTCCGGTGATGACTCCGGCCGCACCAACTCTCGCCTTTGACGGCGACACCCTCTCATCCTCTCTACCCGACGTCTGCCTCGTATCTCTGACCGGCACTCGTGTGGCCTCCTCCTCCTGCGGCGCCATCGACACCACGACTCTGACTCCCGGTGTCTACCTGGCACATAACTCCCTTGAAACCCGCAAAATAATCATCAAATGAACAAATATATCCTCACCTCCATACTGGCCGCCATGTGCGGACTGCCTGCCGCGGCAGCCACAGACCCGGCTGCTGTCGACGAGGCTGTGCGCTCCCTCATAGCTCAGATGACTCTCGAAGAGAAGATCGGTCAGCTCAATCAGCTCTCCGGTTATGGCTACGCTCCGGAGATGGTCAATAATATCCGGACCGGTGCCGTAGGTTCGATCCTCAATGAGACTGATCCCGAAGTGGTCAATAAGTTACAGCGCGAAGCTGTGGAGAATACCCGTCTCCACATCCCTTTGGTCTTCGCCCGCGATGTCATCCATGGCTTCAAGACTATCTTCCCGATACCTCTGGGACAGGCTGCCTCCTGGAACCCCGAGGGTGTGGAGCGTGCCTCCCGGATCGCTGCCGATGAGGCTTCCTCGGTGGGTATCCGCTGGACCTTCTCGCCCATGCTCGACGTGGCACGCGACCCCCGGTGGGGACGTATGGCCGAAGGGTATGGTGAGGATCCCTACCTGACCTCCGTGATGGGCGTCGCCGCGATACGCGGTTATCAGGGTGATGACCTGACCAACCCCAACACAATGGCTGCCTGTGCCAAGCACTTTGCCGCTTATGGAGCCGCGGAGAGCGGAGTAGACTACAACACTACCTGGATTCCCGATGTGATGCTCCGTGAGGTCTACCTTCCCCCCTTCAAGGCTGCCTCGGATGCCGGATCGGCTACGTTCATGTGTTCCTTCAACGATATCAACGGTATCCCCTCCTCCGGCAATCGCCACCTCCTGCGCGACATCCTGCGCGACGAGTGGGGCTACGACGGGCTGATGGTCAGTGACTGGGGGTCAATCGAGCAGATGATCCCTCACGGATACAGCCGCGACCTGCGCCACGCCGCTCTCCAAGCTGCCGAGGCCGGTGTCGATATCGACATGGAGGGATATGCCTATACCTCTCACCTGAAAGATCTCGTGGAGTCGGGTGAGGTCAGCATGGCTACCGTAGACTCCTTAGTAGCCAATGTATTGACTCTCAAACATCGTCTGGGTCTCTTCGATAATCCCTATGTGGATATGAAGACTGCCTCTCGCTTCTATGCCGATGAGAGCCTCGACGAGGCGCGCCGGGCTGTCGAGGAGAGTGCGGTGCTGCTCAAAAATGACGGAATCCTCCCGCTGGGTGGAAACGCCAAAATCAAGAAGATCGCTGTCATCGGTCCTATGGCGGATGCGCAGCACGATCAGGCAGGCACATGGGTCTTCGATCTCGAAAAGGAGCACTGCGTCACACCTCTGACCGCCCTGCGCGAGCGCTATGGCGAGAAGAATGTGATCTACGCTCCCGGACTCGCACACTCCCGCGACCGCTCCGACAAGGGTTTTGCCGACGCGCTTAAAGCTGCTCGCCAGGCAGACGTGGTCCTCTTCTTCGGCGGAGAGGAGGCTGTCTTGTCGGGTGAAGCTCACTGCCGCACCGACATCACCCTCCCCGGCGCACAGTCAGAGCTTATCGCCGAACTTAAAAAGAGCGGCAAACCGGTCGTACTGGTCGTGCAGGCAGGGCGTTCGCTGGCCCTCACACCTGAGACTGAGAATGCCGACGCGGTGGTGTACTGCTTCCACGGAGGCACCATGACAGGTCCCGCCCTCTCCAATCTTCTGGCAGGTGACGTCAACTTCTCCGGTCATCTACCCGTCTCCTTCCCCCGCACGAGTGGACAAGTACCTATCTATTACAACCACAAGAACACCGGTCGCCCCGCAGACGGTATCACTCTGATCGACGACATCCCTCTGGAGGCCGGACAGACTTCGACCGGATGCACAAGCTACTATCTGGATGCCGGCGCTGGTCCCCTCTTCCCCTTCGGCTACGGTCTGAGCTACACGACTTTCGATTACTCCGATCCGGTCCTCTCTGCCGTGGAGATCTCTCCGGAAGAGTCGCTGACCGTCAGCTGCACAGTAACCAACACCCGTGAGGTAGCAGGACGCGAGGTACCTCAGCTCTATATACGCGACCATGTGGCTTCCCTCATCCGTCCGATACGCGAACTGCGCGGCTTCACCAACATCACGCTCCAACCGGGGGAAAGCCGCGAGGTGACCTTCACCCTCACTCCCGAGGATCTGGCCTTCATTAAGGCCGATGGGATCAAGGGTGTCGAGCCCGGGGAGTTCAGCGTCTGGATCTCTCCCGACAGTGCTTCGGGCACTCCGGCCAGATTCACTGTGGCAGCTCCCAAGCACATTGCCGTGAGATAAAACCTCGATTCCTTCATATTCCAATCGATTCCATATCTGATGAAGACTATCAATATCCTCCTCTCCGCGCTTATGCTCGGAGGCACCCTCTGCACCTCTGCCAAGAGCGCGAAACGCGGTCTGAGCGAGAACCAGTTTCAGTATAAAGCCCAGATGGAGGCCCTCTCTCCCGGCACGTCGTGGTATTACAACTGGGGCAATGCCCCCGGTCGTTATCTGGCTGATGAAAATTATATGAACTTCGTCCCCATGTGCTGGAACGCCTCCTACAATGCCGACAATATCCGCAATTACGTCAAGGAGCATCCCGAGACTGAACTGCTTTTGGGTTTCAACGAACCCAACTTCACCAATCAGGCCGACATGACTCCGACCGAAGCCGCTGCCGCATGGCCCGCCGTGCAGGCTCTCGCTCGTGAGCTCGGTCTGAAACTCGTGGCGCCGGCCCTCAACACTTCTCCCAATCCCCCCTATCAGGAGCCCACGAAATGGATGGATGAGTTTGTGGCGCTCGTCGGTGAAGATGCCTTTGATTTTCTCGCCGTGCATGCCTATGGAGGTATGAGTGCTGTGCAAAACATATGCACCACCTTCCATGAACGCTACGGCAAGGATGTGCTTCTCACGGAGTTCTGCCTCTGGCCAAACGAGGGTAAGCCCAATAGTTATGTCAATCCCGAAGCTCAGATTGGCTTTATGATGCAGGCTGTCGAATGGCTGGAGACTACCCCCTGGATCTACCGCTACGCCTGGTTCAAGGCTATCGGGGATTCATCCTCTCCGACAAGCCCCAATTATGGCCTTATCCTCTCCGGTAAGGGTGAGAATCCGCGTGAACTCTCCACTCAGGGGAAGGTCTACACATATCTGTCGGATTTCGACCCGGAGGTGTATCACGCTGTGGATACCCAACTCTCTGCCGTCGACTATATCTCGCAGACCTCATGCCTGCTGGGCGACAATGAGGATCCGGAGGTGGATTGCCCCCTGCAGTTCACCCGCTTCAATGCCGGGGCCACGGTCGACTATCAGTGGGATGTCCCCTCTGCCGACACTTACACTCTTCAACTTCGTGTCAGCGGTATGGGTGAACCTACCCGCTTCGATCCCACCATCGGGATCGTGGCTGTGGAACCTGACGGCAGTGATGGAGTCACACTGTCACCCGAACGTATGCTGACTCTCCCCAATTCCGATGATACCTATATCACCGTTTCCTTCCCTGTGACTCTCGACGGAGGTCGTCAGCGCCTGCGCATCAAGGATTTTACTCCGGGGCGCCCGAGCGGAATTCATATCTCCGCCGTGACACTCGCCTCCACCTCGGGAGTTGAAACCGTAGGAACTGATACCTCTGCCACTTCGGTGCCCGTATATTCCACTCAGGGTATACTCGTGCGTGAAAATGCCGATCCCGCGGAGCCCCTCCGCGGCCTCCCCAAGGGGATATATATCGTCGGAGGAACCAAAATATGCAAATAATAGAATTCATACCTAACTAAACAACAGACTCATGGTAAAGAACTTCATTACCCTCTCCATGCTCATGGCCGCCGCCGTTGCCTCCCAGAGCATCAACGCGCAGGATCTCCTCGCAGGTAAGCCCATCTTCACCCTCGGTGAGGCCAAGACCTGGAGCGCCGGCGACCAGTCCTACACGTTCATCACCGATGACTTGCAGAAACTCGTAGCTGAACCTGTCAACACCTCAAACGTATATCTCTATCCCGAGAACGGCACCCTCAACACCGAGGAGAACCGTGCCCTCGGTGCCCAGGGTTTCTACATCGACATGGAGACCTCCAAGACTGTCGGCTCCGTATCCACTACCTGGGAAGGTGCTGCCGCCAATGCTTACAGCATCTACCTGACCGATAAGGTCCCCACCCTTGACATCCTCTCCACTACTCCCACATATGAGGCTACCGGCCTGGGGCAGTATCAGGCTAACACCGCCATACTCCCCGACGGCTCTAAGGGTCGCTATCTGGTATTCCAGGTGACCGACGCCACCAACTGGGGCTGGGGCGTGAAGATCCGCTCGATAGCCGCCGCCGCTCCTCAGGCTGACGAACTGACCACATTCACCGTGACTCCCGGTATCGTGGTCCTGGGCGAACCCACCGCAGTGACAATGACAATGAAGAATCAGCTCGGTGTCGACCTCGGCACAGATAAGGTGACCGTTACTGTCTCCGACAATGCCACATACACCGACGGTATGCTGACCATCAACTCCGGCGACAAGGCTGAGTTCTACGCCACTATGGGTGACGTCACAATGACCGCCACCGTATATGCAGCTACCGTGGCACCCACACTCCCCCAGGCCTCTGTGATCACCACACCCATCTTCACCAACACCACTACTGAAGACAATGGCACAGCCGGCTTCGTGGTGGCCTACAACGGCGGTGCCCGGGATCTCGGCACAATCACCTTCGCCAACGGCGAGGTGGCACGTGCCTTCGGCAACACCCGCTGCGTGTTCTTCTACAACACCGCCACTACCGGCCAGTGGGACGCTGACATCGATCCCTCCGCTCTGGGTTATAAATGGCTCCACCTTGAGATCTTCGCCACCGCGGACGTGAGTGGCAACGTGGTCTTCGAGCGTACGACCGTAATCCCCTCCAACAACCCCTTCACTCTGACTGCCGGCAAGTGGAACACCATCGACGTCAACGTAGCCGAAGAGACCGTGCTCCACACCATGTCAATCCGCTTCAACGAGGAGAATATGAATGACCTCCTTCTGGCCAACGTCTACTTCTCCAAGGACCTCACCACAACCGTAGCCGAGGCGATTGCAGCTGAAAGCGCAACCGTTGACGTCTACAACATGCAGGGTATGGCAGTGCGCACCGGAGTAGCTCCTGCCGATGCTACCGCTGGTCTCAACCCCGGCCTCTACATCATCGCCGGCAAGAAGGTCCTCGTGAAGTAATCCCTATCACACACATAAATAATCAAATTTTTTAACAAACCCGGAGAGGGGGGTGACGCGATGTCACCCCCCTCTCAACGTTTCACCACCTACTTCTTAGCAGGCCACATCTCACCGCTAAAGTATTGATCTCTTGCAATAATGTGATTTATTCGCTATATTTGCAGAAAGTTTGAAATTATGGATACTCTGAGATACCCTGTTGGGATGGCAACCTTCTCCGAACTGATTGAGAAGGGATATGTATATGTTGACAAAACCGGCTATATCAAGACCCTGTTGAGTCAAGGTAAATTCATATTCCTGAGCCGTCCGCGGCGGTTTGGCAAAAGTCTGCTCTTATCCACACTGAAGTCATATTTCGAAGGGCGTCGGGATCTTTTCAAAGGGCTCGCGGCCGATAGTATGGACTTGGATTGGACACCCTCACCGGTGCTTCGATTTGATTTCAATGCCGAGAATTTCACCCGAGAGGATGGATTGGAAATAATGATTAATGGATATCTGGGGGAATATGAAAAAATATATGGGGGTCGTAATGAAAAGCTGACAGTGTCCCAACGTTTTAAGAATCTTATTAAAGCTGCCTATGAGCATACAGGTCGCCAGGTAGTCATCCTGATTGATGAGTATGACAAGCCTTTGCTTGATATAGAAGATCATCGTGAAATATTCGAAAAGAACCAGCGTACACTCAAAAGCTTCTTCGGCAACCTGAAAAGTAAGGACGAATACAAACGCTTCTCATTCATCACACGAGAAGCACGGTTCAGTAAGTTTAGTATCTT
>CAMWHX010000028.1 GCA_947174155.1 uncultured Porphyromonadaceae bacterium | reverse complement strand
GTTTACATATAATAACAGCAAAAATACTATTTTGTTTTAGCCTTATATATTAAATCTATCAATCACGACTCACATTTTTTCATTTGGGATACTCGCCCATTACCGAATATTGGAAGATATCAAGTATCTTATTATCCTTATCTATCTCGGAATAACCTTGGTTACATCCTTCGAAGCCAAGTCCCTCCATCGCCTTCTGACTACATCCGCCACCACATATGGGAGCGATACGACATTCGCGGCAAATTGATTTTGCAAGCTTCGCAGACCTGCGAACTTCCATCACCTCAGGCCGATAGATTATTTTACCTTCGGCAGACAACTGTCCAATTGACGAATCAGGAGTAAAATCGCGGGCAGTACATGCAAACACATATCCGTCATAGTTGACCAATGCATGATTAATCTTATCCGCATAACAGGACCAACGGATGTCTCTATGTATGAAATGACATGCAACATTTATGCCCAATTCTCCGCAACGCCTTCTCAAAATCATTGCCTTCGCTTCAGTCTCGTCAGATCGATGGTCTCTGTCCTGCCATACTCTTTGAAAATCAATTGTCATATACTGACGGAGTTCTTCCGGGAAAGACTCTATATCATTTATCAAAGAATCTACTGTATCAACGTTGTTAGTATCGTAGTTTATTCGCACTGTAACACCAATTTTATGTATCAACAGGTCCTTTATGCCATTGAGGATGATGTCGTAGCTCCCAGCTCCTCCCTTGAAAAATCGCACCTTATCATGACGCTTTTTTCCTCCATCAAAGGTAATTTGCATGCCACAGTTGTAGGCAGCCAGGAACTCAATCATTTTATTTTCCAGCAGTCCTGCATTGGTAGTGAAATGCACGTTCAATTGCTTATCCAATCGTTTACATTCTTCAGCCGCATGGTGAATCAATGGAGCTGCGATTTTATGGAATCCGATAAGTGGTTCTCCACCAAAGAAGCCCAAACTAAGCAACTTGACGCTGTCTCTCCCCACAATATCAGTAATCAACTTCTTAACACGTCCTACATTGTCCGATGACATCAATGAATCTTTCACATGATTCTCGTAGCAATACCAGCATTTGAAGTTACAGTCAAGTGTAGGATTAATATCCAGTAGATATTCCTCCATATTACTGTCAGCCTCTTGCATACGATCAATCAACTCCTGTGTTTCATCCTTTTCCTTCGGAACATAAATCTCCGCCTCAAACAATTGCTGGTGAAGAGACGGACTACTTTCCGCAAGGTTAATAAGTTGTGACTTATCCACCAAATGATGTTTAATCACCACAAAACTGTTATTAACAGCATTGTATACCAGAGTATGATCCCCGACATGGAGACATGACACATATTTACTAATTTTCATAAAATGCGGATTAATTGAATTACTAAGAGTAAGGAAAGCAGAAGTAAATGGAAAACGCATTCACCGCTGCCTTCCTACTCGTAGAGTATTGTCTTGCCAGTGATATCTCTTTACACGCCTATCACTATTTACACAAATCAGTAGCAGGCGTTGACATTCTGGCAGTTACCACAGTCCAGATTCTTAAGTGTCTGGCAATAGGTGCCATTATACACCTTTCCGCCACAAGATCCCTCCAAGTTCTTACACGCACCAGTATTGGAGGTATTATTACATGCGGAGTTTTGACATGTCCCACCATTGGAAGATCCGTTACACGAAATAAAGGTGTTAATACATTCTTTCTGATTTACAGAGGAATCCCCGCCCGGTAATACTCCTCCTGACAGAAGCACGCTCTCGCAGTCCACTGTCGATACCTCGACAGGGAGCGCCTCGATAAACGAGGCGATTCTCTTGAGTTTTTCGCTCATGTTTTTTAGATTATTTTGTTATTGAATAATGTATCTCGCCGGTAACTGCAAGAGTCACCTTCCGATACGTTTCTTTCGTCACGTTGTCTTACAACCTTCTTAGTCGTCTGAGCCGGCAAACTCAAGCGTACCGTAGAAGACACGGCCATCGTTTGCCTCACACTTGATGGTGTACTCACCGGTAAGAACCGGGATCTCCATCTTCGGGAAGTCTCTGGATGCAAACCCTGTCCAGACATAGGAGTCGTTGCTCAGGGTCACATTGACCGAGTAGATCTCAGCCGGGAAGCTGAACTGCACATACCCCACCCCGTACTCACACTCTATATATATAAGAGAGGGAGCGTGCGGACGTGTAGTTGGTTTAGGGGTAAGAATGATAATACCGGTATTACCCTTCGGAGGGACAAAACCATCAGCGAAAGCCGTGGTTGCACTAAGCACACATAAGATGCCTAATAGTAGTCGAAGAATTTTCTTCATAATGGGACAGAATTTTAGTAGATTTTCGGGTGCAAAGTTACCCATAAAGCGCCTCATTGCATAATTTCAGGCCTAAAATCGTTTGACTTTTTGCCTTTATTAAATCACTAATAATCAAAGATATAACACACATCGACTAAACAAAAATTTGACTTTTTGGACCCATAGCGTAACTATCTGATTATCAATGAATTATAATTCATTGATAATCAGATAGTTACGCTATGGGGTTATTTCCGGACTCGCCTTCCTGTCTATTATCCAAGAATCTTCCTCTTCACCAGAGCAGGTTTTATAGGAATGGCAAGAAACGATCTCGGTCTTCCGGAGCACTTTGCTTGATATAATTTTTTAGACGGCGGCGACGTGTATAGACCGACTCCACACGCTCCTCCTGAAGAAATTCGGCAATGGTTACATTCGACAGTCCCATGACGGAGAAGAGGAAGAGTTTATAATCCTCAGGCTTACGATTCGGGTACGTTTGCTTGAAGTCAGTCATAAGATTTCCAAACAGTCCATCTATGGTCTTCACCATTTCGTTATACCTATCCGAGTCTTCTGAGAAATCCGATATGAAAGTTGTGACGTACTCCGCTATTCGCTGTCTCCCATCCTTCTTATTCCGATTCTGGGATACCATTTCCGTCAAGGTTTCCAGAATCTCAAAACGTTTATGAAACTGCTCCTGAGTCACCTCTTCCTTATGTAGTGGGCTATTATCTTTTTCAAAATCTACTAAGGCTTCATCATTTTTCCCATCTACATTAGTTACCGATTGGATTCTTTCATTCTCTGCTTGTATTCTTTCATAATCCAATCTCATCTTCTCGAAATCGGATTGCATGATATCATATGCTGATTTTAACGATACAATATTATCCCGAGCATCTTCAAATTCTGATTGTGCTACCTCTTGATTATACTGCGCACGCTCAAGTGCATATTGCAATTCTTCCGCAATTCCAACCTTCCTTTCAATCTCATCTTGTTGCTTCTTATGATGTCTGAACCCAATAGCAACTACACCACACACTATAATAAATCCAATAGCAATAATCAGCCAAATTTTCAGACGAGCATCCTCTAATTCCAATTGTGTCATCTCCTGATTAAGTCTGAAATAGGAATCAAGATTGCTGGTAATAGTATTATCTACCGATTTTTTTACTATCTTTGTTACCAAACTGTCAGTATAGCATATCTCCTCAAATGCTTTTTTATAATCACCTCTTCTGGCATAGTCCCATGCCAAAAATATGTTCTTTTTTAAGGTCCCGGGATTTTCAACTGATCTTAATATCTCACTTCCCTCCTCATATTTTCCGGAGTTATACATGGCAATTCCATAGTAAATACTATCGTCTGTAGTCCCTACACCACTTTGATAAAGTGGATAGAGATACTCCTTTGCCATTTCATATTCATCCTTATCCAGATATGCATAACCTAACACCTCTAATGCGGCTACACGTAAGTGGTTATCTCCGACCATATTTGCCGAGTCAAGGGCTTCATGAGCATACATTATAGCCTCATCGTTCCTTCGGGCATTATTAAGGGAAAGGGCATACTCGCTTATACCAAAATTAAGGAATGGTTGGCAACCACTCAATCTGAAATATTCGAGTTGCTTCTCCGCATATTTGAGAGCCTCGGGGGCATTGTTGAATCCCCAGGCCACATCCGATATACCCCTGCATGCCTGCCCCGCCCAGAAGTACAGGTCATGCTTCTCCGCTATCTCTCTCGAATGAAAGAAGCTGACTATGCCGGCAGCGGGAGTGTCACGATAGCACTTTACCCTCCCCTGATAGTAATAGGCTTTGGCTGCACGTTCGTATTCGTCACGATCTGCGTAGTAATCGACGGCTACCTGTATCAGTGAGTCATTCCGGGGGTCCATATAGAGTTTCTCCTGCCCCTCGATCTTCAGCAGGGCATACAGGGCAAAGTCTTTACGGCTCAACTTCGATGAGTCTATCGACTCGATTATAGCATATGCAGAGTCGGAGTGATCCGCCATCAGTGATTCGGCTCGTATGAGCCGCGGATCGTAATCCCGCTGACACCCGTACAACACCCCCAGGCATATCAACACCAACAATAAAATCGGCAACTTTCTCATCTCATAATATGCTTTGATGTATTCACTCTGCAAAATTAGCAAAAAAACTCAGACGGTGATACCGGTGCCGGAGGGGAGGCGCGTAAAGTCGAAGCCGGGGAGGAGGTCTCGGGCGCTCACGGGGGTTGAATCGGGGCGAAGTCCGGCGAGGGCGGCTATCAGCCCTATGATCTCCTCGGGGGTATGGGTCTGACGGAGATTGGCCATGTCGAGCGAAGCATCGCGCTTGGAGAGGCGCCGCCCCGAGGGAGCGTTGAGGAGCGGCAGGTGGCCGAACCGTGGTGCGTCGTATCCAAGCAGCCGGTAGAGGTATATCTGCTGAGCGGCTGAGAGAAGGAGGTCATTGCCTCTGACCACCTCCGTGACCCCCATGAGGGCATCATCGACTACGACGGCCAACTGATACCCCCAGGCGCCGTCACTGCGCCTGACCACGAAGTCTCCGCAGTCGCGGGCAAGATTGTACACCTGCTCCCCACATATCATATCGCTGAACCGAATCTCCTCGTCAGGCACCCACAGTCGCTCGGCGTGACGCCCCGCCGGGACTGCCACGGGTTTACCGGCAGGCATCTCCGCAGGTCGACACCGACCGCTGTATATGACACGCCCGTCACTGAGGTGTGGCGCTCCGGCGGCCATGATGTCAGCACGTGTGCAGGTGCAGGGATAGATTAACCCCTTTGTCCTGAGGCGCTCCAGCGCACAGGCATATATCTCTCCCCGCTCACTCTGCACATAAGGACCACACTCCCCGATTCCGTCAAGACCTCCCTCGTCCCACTCCAGACCCAACCAATGCAGATCATCCTCTATCAGCCGCGCATACTCCCGCCGCGAGCGCTGAGGATCTATATCCTCAATACGCAGCAACCACGTCCCTCCCTTGGATTTGACCGACAGCCATGACATAAGCGCTGCATAGACGTTGCCTAAATGCATACGTCCTGTCGGTGAAGGGGCGAATCGTCCCTTGGGACGGGAGGCGGAGGGGGTGTGTGAAACCATATCGCTCAAAAATTTGTTAACATATCACAAGAGAGATATCCTCCGACAGGATATCTTCCGTATAGATAACGTCACACATAACACAATTATATATATTATGGAAAACACTAAACGACTCTATATCGTCAGCTTCGGCGATTCCCGCAAATACCGCATGTTTTACGACGGCGACATGGCTGCCGCCTCCCACAATCCCCTCCTGACCGAGGTGGAGCAGGAGCTCAACGCCTTCCTGAAGGAGAAGTTTCCTCAGGATTCCTCCAACTATTACACTACCCCAAAGGTTGTGGAGGTAGACTGGAATTCACGTGAGGACTACGAGTCCTACCCGATTCTGGACAAGGATGCGGTCTCGGACCTCAAAGCCGTATTGGCTGAGGAGATCAAGGATATGAATTCCGTCGACACTCTGGACGACAACGCCCCCTATGCCGACGCCCCCCTCAACTGATATCCGGTAACCCTACATATTATATGCGAATGGTTAATGCAACAGCCGTTACTGTAACCGTGGTTACAGTAACGGCTGTTGCATTAACACCTCCCTTCCCGTCAGGAGATATAGGAGTCCTTGAAGCCGATGAAGTAGAGGATGCCGTCGAGGCCGATGGTGGAGATCGACTGCTCGGCGGTCTGCTTCACCTTCGGCTTGGCGTGGAAGGCGATGCCGAGTCCGGCGGTGCCGAGCATCGGCAGATCGTTGGCCCCGTCTCCGACGGCGATGGTCTGCGCGATGTCAATATTCTCAAACTGCGCTATCAGGCGCAGGAGCTCCGCCTTGCGCTTGCCGTCGACCACATCTCCGAGATAACGCCCGGTGAGTTTCCCGTCTTTGATCTCGAGTTCGTTGGCGTAGACATAGTCAAACCCGAAACGCTTCTTCAAGTAATTGCCGAAATAGGTGAATCCACCCGAAAGGATAGCGGTCTTGAAGCCGGCACGGTGAAGCACCTCCATCATCCGCTCCACCCCCTCGGTTATGGGGAGATTCTCGGCTATATCCTGCATGACGCTCTCGTCGAGTCCCTTCAGCAGAGCCACACGACGACGGAAGCTCTCGGTGAAGTCGATCTCTCCGCGCATGGCTGACTCGGTGATGGCGCGCACCTCGGCTCCGACTCCGGCACGGTCGGCGAGTTCGTCGATAACCTCGGTCTCGATCAGTGTCGAATCCATGTCGAAGCAGACCAAACGACGCGAGCGACGGTAGATATTGTCCTCCTGCACCGAAACGTCAAACTCCTCCTCGGCCGAGACATGCATCAGATACTTCTGCATGGCCTCGTAGTCGTCGGGACGTCCACGCACCGAAAACTCGACACAGGTCTTGCTCTTGGCCGTCTTGGGATCGAAATCCTCGACCAGCCGGGGGCGACCGGTCAGTCGCAAGATACCGTCGATGTTGAGATGCTGACGCGCTATCTCCTCCGACACCAAGGCTATGTGGCGTGCGGTCAGCTTGCGGCCGAGCAGCGTGATGATCCACCGCTCCTTACCCTGCCGGCTGACCCACTCGTCATACTCCTCGACGGTGACGGGATGAAACCGTATTTGCAGCGAGAGTTCGGAGGCCTTGAAGAGGAGTTGCTTCAAGATCTCACCCGATTTGTCGGGGGTGGTGCGGAAGAGGATACCCAGCGACAGCTGGTGATGGATATCGGCCTGGCCGATATCCAGTATGGAGGCGTCGTAAGACGCCAGAATCCCGGTCAGTGCGGCGGTGACGCCGGGCTTGTCCTGACCGGATATGGTAATCAGTATGAGTTCGATATTGGAAGACACGGGAGATGTTTTTAATGTTGAGGTTAGAAGTTCACCGTCAGGCCGATCGAGGGATTGAAGGCGTGGACGTGGTAGTCGGCGGTAAAGGTCTCGGTGACCGGCTTCCCCTGCAAGCGCGTCATCAGCACGTCGGGATATGTGCAGGAGCGGTTGGAGGCTCCCAAGCCTGCCACATAGAGAAACGCTGCGTCAATGCTGAGCGCCGGGATAGGACGGAAACTGAATCCCACCGAGGGGCTGAGCTTCGTCATGCCGGGCGTCTCGGGGTTGTAGTGGTCAGCATTGACCGGTGTGAGGTCGAGCATCAGACCGCAGCGCACGTCGAAACGCTTCGTCAGCCCATACTCCGCTCCCAGGCCGAAGGTCCAGGAATTATGGTAATGCTTCTCGATATGCTGGTCGTATGAGGTGAGTGTCTCATCGAGGAAGTCGATGTCAAGGGCCTTATACGCTCCCCAGCCGGTCAGCTGAGCATCAAACGCCACCACAAGGTCCTTCACGGGGCGATAGCTGACACCGAAGCGATATATCTCCGGACAGGGCATCTGCGAGGCGAAATTGCTCTGATTCAGCAGCCCGAGCTGATTGTCGAGGATAGCCTGCGAGTGTGCGTTGGCATACGAGAGGGCTGCCAGTCCATCCTTGACCTTCATGTGCACGCGCGAGCGATACATGAATCCTGCGCTCCAACGGTCGTCGAAGTCATACATCACACCGAGGTTGACACCCACAGCCACGTTGGCCTTACCCGTAAGGTTGATAGAGGCCGGGATAGTGGTCGGAGAGTATGGCACGTATTGCTCGGGAGTGATAGCGCCCAAAGCCACAAGTGCCTGCTGGAGCTTATTGAAGGAGCCGGGGCTGACAAGCCCCTTGTTGAGGTCCACATTGCCCCAAGTCAGCATCAGTCCGACACCGACCGAAAGCCCCTTGACAGGCTGCCATGCCACTGTGGGCTGGAGAGTGAAGGTTTTCAAGGAGACCGACTGACTAAGGACAGCCCCCGGCCACGACTCTGTCCAGTTGATACCGGAGCCGTAGGGGGTATAGAATGCCACTCCGGCTTTCAGATTGTCATAGATGGAGAAGCCGGCGGTAAAGCTCATCGGCGTGGAGGGGGAGTTGTCAGTAGTATACTTCATCCCGTCGGGGAGGGTAGCCGAGGCAGTGGCGAAGATACCGGTCACGGAACCGGTGACTTCGACATTTCCCTTGAGGGTAGTCAGACCCGCAGGATTGAATATCTGCGACTGGGAGCCGAGATGCAAGGCGGTGCCGGTGTGCCCCATACCGTTTTGGGTGGCGGAGAGTGTGTTGATCTGATACCCCTCTGCGCGGGTGGCGGGTATGGTCGCGACAGCCATCAAGGCAGTGAGAAGAAGTGGACGGACTTTATTCATAAGACTTTCTTAGATGGTACTTGTATTCTGGTTTATGCTCCTTCCCCGGCGTGGCTCCCTCGCCGCGAGCTGCCGCTGCTGTCAGCGATAATCGCGAAGTATGTGGCGCAGACGCTTGCGGGTGACGAATATCCGGCTCTTGACTGTCCCCAGAGGCATATTGAGTTCATCTGAGATCTCGTCATACTTGTATCCACCCAAGTGAAGGATAAAGGGCTCGCGATAGTCCGGAGGGAAGGAGTTGATGATAGACCCGATCTCGGTCAGGGTGTACGAGCTCTCCGGGGTGCTCCCCCCTGACTCCTGACCCGTGTTGAGCTGATAGGAGTCATCGGAGGAATCCACCGATGTGCCTTCGCGACCGATACGTCGGTAGTTGTTGATGAAGATATTGCGCATGATGGTCATCATCCAACCCTTGAAATTGGCCTGGTCAGTATACTTATCCTCGTTAGCCAGAGCCTTGAGAGTAGTCTCCTGCACCAGATCCCGAGCCTCCTCCCTGTCGTATGTAAGCTTCAGCGCAAACGACAGCAAGTTGCCCTGCATGGCGAGTATCGCTTTGCGAAAGTCAGTGGAATTATTCATGATGCAGAAAGT
>CAMWHX010000027.1 GCA_947174155.1 uncultured Porphyromonadaceae bacterium | reverse complement strand
CAGCCGCGATGACCTGTGTCCGGATGAAGACAAGGATATGTATAACGTAGTCTTCAAGAAGCTCCTCGACATAGGTGACATCATCGGAGTCAAGGGTTTCGTCTTCCGCACCCGCACCGGCGAGATCTCCATCCATGCCCGCGAGCTGACCGTGCTCTCCAAGAGTCTGCGTCCCCTCCCCGTCGTCAAGATGAAGGATGGCAAGGCTTATGACGCCTTCACCGATCCCGAGTTGCGCTATCGTCGCCGCTACGTCGACCTGATCGTCAACCCCGAGGTGCGCGAGATCTTTCTGAAGCGCACACGCCTGATCAACTCCATGCGCGACTACTTCAACTCCCACGGATGTGTGGAGGTGGAGACCCCCGTGCTGCAGGCCATCCCCGGTGGTGCCAGTGCCCGCCCCTTCATCACCCATCACAATGCCCTGGATATCCCCCTGTATCTGCGTATCGCCAACGAGCTCTATCTGAAGCGTCTTATCGTCGGTGGCTTCGAGGGTGTGTATGAGTTCTCGCGTGACTTCCGCAACGAGGGTATGGACCGCACCCACAATCCGGAGTTCACCTGTATGGAGATCTACGTCAGCTATAAGGACTACAACTGGATGATGGACTTCACCGAGCGTATGCTCGAGAAGGTTGCCCTGGACGTCAACGGCACCACGGAGGTGCAGATGGGTGACAACGTCATCAGTTTCAAGCGCCCCTTCGCCCGCAAGACCATGACGCAGGCCATCCTCGATGAGACCGGATTTGACATCACCGGCAAGAGCGAGGAGGAGCTTCGCGCCTTCTGTCGCGAGGCCGGTATCGAGGTTGACCCCTCGATGGGTAAGGGTAAGCTCATAGATGAGATCTTCGGCGAGAAGTGTGAGGGTAAGTTCATACAGCCCACATTCATCACCGACTATCCCATCGAGATGTCACCCCTGACCAAGCGTCACCGCGACAACCCGCAGCTTACCGAGCGCTTCGAGCTGATGGTCAACGGCAAGGAGCTGGCCAATGCCTACTCCGAGCTCAATGACCCCATCGACCAGTACGAGCGCTTCGTGGAGCAGATGCGACTTGCCGACAAGGGTGACGACGAGGCCATGATCATCGATCAGGACTTCATCCGCGCCTTGGAATACGGTATGCCCCCGACGTCGGGCATGGGTATCGGCATCGACCGCCTCACCATGCTGATGACCGGACAGACCGCCATCCAGGAGGTACTCCTCTTCCCGCAGATGCGCCCCGAGAAGGTGCAGAAGCACGGCGAGGAGACCGAAGAGGGTGAGACTGAAAACACTGAAAATAAAGACTGAGTCATGAGAGACGCAGAGAATCCCTTAGGCACTATCGCCGTCTGGGGCGGAGGCAGCTGGGCCACGGCACTGGCCAAGCTACTGCTGACCCGTCCCGGCCACCATATCGTGTGGTACATGAGGCGTCGCGACCGCATCGATGACTTCCTCAGATGCGGCCACAATCCCGTGTATCTGTCAGACGTGCCCTTCGACACCCGTCGTATCACCTTCACCGACGATATCAACGAAGCCGCCCGTCTGGCCGACACCATGGTGGTCGCCGTCCCCTCCCCCTATTTCAAGTCGCATCTGGAACATCTGGATGTGGATATGTCGGATAAGATTGTCGTCTCGGCGGTCAAAGGTATCGTGCCTGACGACAACATGGTAGTCACCGACTACTTCGCCGATCGCTTAGGTGTCAAGCGAGACAATCTGCTCGTCATCGGCGGTCCGTGTCATGCCGAGGAGGTCGCTCTGGAGCGTCTAAGCTATCTGACCATCGGATGTCACGACGAGGCGAAGAGCAAAGCCTTCGCCCGCCTCATCGCCGGCCCGCGATTGAAGACCATCATCTCCGACGATGTTGACGGTATAGAGTATGGCGCGGTGTTGAAGAATGTCTACGCCATCGCTGCCGGTATAGTCAGCGGTATGAAGGGTGGCGACAACTTCATGGCGATGCTCGTCTGCAACGCGATCCGCGAGATGCGCCGTTTCGTAGACGCTGTGGCTCCCCTGAAACGGGATATCTGCCGCTCCGCATACTTGGGAGACCTGCTGGTGACGGCTTACAGCCGATTCTCGCGTAACCATAACTTCGGCTCCATGATCGGCAAAGGGTACAGTGTCTCTGCCGCCAAGATGGAGATGTCGATGGTGGCCGAAGGGTATTACGGCACCAAGTGCATGCATGAGATCAACAGCCGCCCCGGACTTGGTGTTGATATGCCGATTCTCGACTGTGTCTACGATATCCTCTACGGCAACGTGCGACCCCGCACGGCCATCGCCCGTATCGAGGACAGCTTCTCATAATTCATAATTCGTAATTCATAATTCATAATTGTCACGAGACCCGGTTAATCTGATTAATCCAATCTTTCCAATTACTCGAATTACTCAAATTAATCCCGATAATTCAACATTCAAAATTAAGACTATGAAGACCATCCATCTGAATGTAGATCACGCGATTGAATTCGCGAAGAAGGAATATGACGCCCTGCAGGCTACCGCCACAGAGGCACTGACCACACTGGTGCAGGGCACCGGTGCCGGCAATGACTTCCTCGGTTGGGTAAAGCTCCCCTCCGAGACTCCTGCCGACCTTTTGGAGCGTATCAACAAGACCGCCGCACGTCTGCAGAAGAACTGCGACTACGTGGTGTGTGTCGGTATCGGTGGCAGCTACTTAGGTGCCAAGGCTGTAAACACTGCCCTTCAGGGTTGCTTTGACGAGTACTATCAGCCGAAGGAGAATGCTCCCAAGGTGGTATATGCCGGTCAGAACATCGGTGAGGAGTATCTCCACGAGCTGAAAGCCCTCCTCAAGGGGAAGCGCTTCGGCATCATCGTCATCTCGAAGTCCGGCACCACTACCGAGCCCGCCATCGCCTTCCGTATGCTGAAAGCCCAGCTGGAGGAGCAGGCCGGCAAGGAGGCCGCCAAGGATCTTATCGTGGCCATCACCGACGCCAGCAAGGGTGCCCTGCGCACCCTGGCCACACAGGAGGGTTATGAGACTTATGTAATCCCCGACAACGTCGGCGGCCGATTCTCGGTTCTGACCCCCGTGGGCCTGCTCCCCATCGCCGTCGCCGGTCACGATATCAGCAAACTCATAGCGGGCGCCGCCGCCATGGAGGAGACCGTGGCTCATCCCGGTCCCGACAATCCCGCCGAGGAGTATGCACGTATGCGCAACGCCCTCTATCAGTCGGGCAAGAAGATCGAGATCCTGGTCAACTACAATCCTAAGCTCCACTATTTCGCCGAGTGGTGGAAGCAGCTCTACGGTGAGAGTGAAGGTAAGGATGGCAAGGGTATTTTCCCCGCAAGCGTAGACCTGACCACAGACCTGCACTCCATGGGCCAGTGGATCCAGGAGGGTGAGCGCACTATCTTCGAGACCGTAATCTCCGTCAAGGAGCCTGCAGTCGAGGAGCGTATACCCTCCGACGAGCAGAATCTTGACGGTATCAACTTCCTCGCCGGCAAGCGGGTCGATGACGTCAACAAGCAGGCCGAACTCGGCACCATGATTGCACACGTAGAGGGTGGCGTGCCCAACCTGCGTATCGAGATCCACTCCCTCGACGAGTACACCTTAGGTCAGCTCATCTACTTCTTCGAGTTTGCCTGCGGTGTCAGCGGCTACATGCTCGGAGTCAACCCCTTCAACCAGCCCGGTGTGGAGGCTTACAAGAAGAATATGTTTGCCCTCCTCGAAAAGCCCGGCTACGAGAAGGAGACCGAAGCCATCAAGGCCAAATTGAACAAGTAACCATCCCCACAGGGGATACGTGACGGTATACCAACCGAAAAATGTATGGACATCCTCGCGGGGTGTCCATACATTTTTTAGGCCTGACAGCGTGATATTTGTGTGCATACTGCCATGTTTTTGCAGTAAAAGTCCCTCCTGTAACATTTCTTAACATAGCGTATTGGGAAAAGGGAGCGTTACATTGTAATTTTGTAGTAGAAAACAAAATAACACTACATATACTATGGCAAAGAAAGTAGCAAAGAAGGTGGTTGCCGCCACCCGTATCTCCGACATGGAGGAGAAGCGCAAGGCGCTTGACGTCACCATGGCACATCTTGAGAAGGACTTCGGTTCGGGCGCCATCATGCGTCTCGGCGACGACAGTGTCCAGAATGTGGAGGTGGTCTCCACCGGATCCATCGCCCTGGACCATGCGCTGGGAGTAGGGGGCATACCCCGTGGCCGTATCACCGAGATCTACGGTCCCGAGGCTTCCGGTAAGACCACATTGGCTATCCATATAATCGCCGAGGCCCAGAAGCAGGGTGGTATCTGCGCCATCATCGACGCCGAGCATGCTTTCGACCGCTTCTATGCCGAGAAACTCGGAGTAGATGTCAACAATCTCTGGATCGCACAGCCTGACAATGGTGAGCAGGCCCTCGATATCGCCGAGCAGCTGATCAACTCCGGAGCCATCGACGTGCTGGTCATCGACTCTGTGGCCGCCCTAACTCCGAAGGCTGAAATCGAGGGTGAGATGGGTGACAAGAACGTAGGTCTGCACGCCCGATTGATGAGCCAGGCCATGCGTAAGCTGACCGGCACCATCTCCCGTACGCGCACATGCTGCATCTTCATCAACCAGATCCGCGAGAAGATCGGCGTGATGTTTGGCAATCCCGAGACGACCACCGGCGGTAACGCCCTGAAGTTCTACAGTTCCGTGCGTCTTGATATCCGTCCCTCCCAGTTTATCAAGGATGGCGATGAGACTATCGGGCGCGAGGTGAAGGTGAAGGTGGTCAAGAACAAGGTAGCACCCCCCTTCATGCGCGCGCAGTTTGAGATCAAATTCGGCGAGGGTATCTCCCGTTCCGGTGAGATCGTCGATATGGGTGTGGACCTCGGGATCATCAAGAAGTCCGGTGCATGGTTCTCCTACAACGGCTCCAAGCTGGGCCAGGGACGCGAGGCTGTCAAGAAGATCATCGCCGACAACCCTGAGCTGTTTGATGAACTGACCGCCAAGATCAAGGCCGCTCTTCAGGAGGAGCGCGAGGCCAGACGTGCCGGCAAGATTCCGGCTACCCCTGCTCGTAAGTCCTCCAAATCCAAATCGGAAGAGGAGACGGTAGAGGAGGAAGAGGAGATTATCGACGACGCCCCCGATATGGCAGACGGCATGGACTCCGACGACCTCTTCGGCGACGACTTCGACGTCCAGATCGACGACTGATCCTATCTCCCCATACGCACGAAGCGGTGCAATGCGTTCGGATTGCACCGCTTCGTGCGTGTATAATATATGACCTCAATATACCCGTATCGGGGATACGCTTCGCGCATCCCCGATACGGGCCTGATACATAGCCCCGCGATGCGGGGCCGGATGATGGCTTTCCGATAAAAACCTATGCACCCTCTTCTCGGCTTGAATCCTCTTTTGTGATTTTTGCGGGAATTATTTGAGGATAGTGGTTTCGGCCTGACGCAGAGACTCCAGGTCATCTCCTTGACGAACCTTTTTGCCGTAACGGAAGGTGTAGGCTATATCAATGGAGAAGTTGCGATGGCGGTTATTGCTGAATGAGGTCGTGGAAGACTCATAGTAATAGCTGCGGAAATCCGAGGTCATGTTGACCCAGTTGTCGCGGAAGAGATTATTGGCCGTCACGCTGACATTCCAGTGATCATTGCTCCACCCGGCTGTCAGGCTGAAATAATCCTTGTAGTAGTTGCGGCTCCCCTGAGTGTCCACATTGCGCCACTCCGGAGTGTAATAGGCGTTGAAATAGAATCTACCGACATAGTAGGTAGCAGTCAGTGTAGTGTAGAAGCTTGCCTTATCAAGATCATACAGCCCGGTGCTCTTGAAATACATCACCCTGGGACGGGCACTAAGCTGCAGAGAGTTGTGCAGAAGTTTCCAAGTAGCGTTTACCCCGAAGGTGAAGGTCTGGTAATCGCCATCGTTGACGAATGTGCGCACTATCGCTTTCGTATCCTCCATCGGCAGATACAGAGGGAGATATCGGTCATACGACCCCGTGTAGACAGCCACGATTCCGCCATAGAAGTTGTTGGAGGGGAGCCAGGTGTAATTCAGGGATGCGGAGAGATTATTGATTGATGTCAATTCGGGATTGCCCGTATACCACAACCACTCATTGGCTTGAAGCATGGAGGCGGATTTCATGCTTCCCAAAGGTGCATTCACGGAACACCTCACCTCCGCTTCGAGTTGGTTTTTACGGTTGATTGTGTACTGCGCGAAAGCTACTCCTCCCGGTCTCCATTTAGTGGTATGCACTCCGTTGACGGCATCACACTGGAAGGAAACGGCAGCCGCAAGGGATGCATAGACCTTGCCGAATACTCCCACGTGTTTCAGCGAGATATTGCCGAAGTTCATGTTAAACTGAGACACGGATGGTGTGGTGCCCCCATATACATCCTTACTGTGAACGATGCCATAGTTGAGGGCAAATGATGTGGCCTGCGAGTTGCTGTGTCGCCTTGTGAGAGCAATATCGGCATTTCCGGCATACATATTCTCCTTTACGAGATTGTCAAACCCCGATACCGTATTGTATCTGTACAATTCCCGTTGGTTGGTATGGGAATATGTGAATGTGGGGGTGACGTTGAGCAGGAAGCGGTTCGGGAGGGCGAAATAGAAGTTGCCGTTCCAGGCGGCCATGGTAGCATATTGCGAATCATGGCGTGAGAAGGGGGCGTTAACTCCGGGAGTGGAGACAATACCGGCGATATCACTTAGCGGGTTACCGGTCCTGACGAAAGAGACACGATTGGAGATGGCCGACTTTTCTCCCTGATATAAGGCACGCAGTGATGCCTGATACCCGTAGTCACGTGATTTGGAGTAGGTGAGTCTTTCATCACGTGTCATCGTCTCATTGTCTGCAAAACGGTATAAGGAGTTGGAGTTGGAGGCGAAGTGACGGTTCCAGTCTCCGTTTCCGGCACCCATGAAGTCATAGGTCATTTTCTTGTATACCATTTTGGAATTGACACTCCCGGAGACATTATTAGTTCCCCGTCCGGCAAATCCCTCAGATGCGTTCAGGCGGGTATAACCGCCATACTCATAATGACGCATAACAAAATTCAGAGTATAGCGTACGTTCTGAAACCGGGGATCGGGATTATAAGACAAATATTGTACCTCTATGACATCACGCACATCCATCCCCGTCAGGTCACCGGGGGTGGCGGGTTGCTTGTCGATAAATATGTCTACATCAGCGCCATGTACATTTGACACGCTTAGACTATTGGGAGCGATCTCCAATTGAGGGATACCCATAAGTCGGAGCAGGTCCACGGCGTTACGAGCAGCAGCTTTCTGCGAGTGGAGCGGTCGGTAGGTCGCGACACCGTTGTCCAATGTCTGATTCTCCCCCTCGACGACCACCTCTTTAAGATCGGTCACCCGTACAGTCGAGTCCGGTGCCTCCGAGGCGTAAGCTCCTAATGGGCAGCCCCCCAATATTATTGTCGGTATTAGGAATCTGAGTTTCATAATATGGTTGTTACAGGGTTTTAAGTTTCGTGTTAGTTTTGTGAGACCCTCAAAATTTAATCGAGTTAAGCCCTCATTAAATTTTGAAAGCGGGTGTAATATTTATTGTAAGCTATACGAGCAAATTCGTCAGGGAGAATAAGTGGAATCGTATTACTTAGTTATAAACTAAACATATAAGGGGGGGGTAAAAGTTTTGCGAAATTAAAAATTTTTAAATTTATGGTAACCTTATCCATAATTATGGTGCTCGTAGATGATGACGAGAAAACGCATAAATCCGGAAGGACGGTGGGTAAAGAGGAGAAAAGTGTAGGCAATGAATCCGATGTAAAAACCGGAGTGAGCCTGCATCGCAGGCTTATGTAACAGGCCCGTATCGGTGATGCGCGAAGCGTATCGCCGGTGCGGGTATATAGGGTAGCCATATATAATTACCCTTGCGAGGCAGTTCAATGCTTTCGCATTGAACTGCCTCGCAAGGGGTGGGAGGGGGCTATGCGGAGCCGGATGATGACTGTTAGAAAAATATCGTTTGTACTGTCTTTGAATATTGCAAGTGGAAACGAATTTTATACCATTATATTGTACGACATTGTCGCTGAGAGAGGAAAAGTCAAATTTTTATTTTTGGCATCGGGTTAAATTGCTGATATACAGCATGGATGAAAATAAAAAAGACAAATTTTTTCGAGGGGGTTATCTGATACTGCGTAAAATCGGATTGTGCTATCATCGTATGCCACATAAATCAGGTAAAAATATTTTTGACTTTTTTAATTTTTTATCTGCTGAAAAATCAGCAATTTAGGTGCGTCGTGAAGATTAAAAATTTGACTTTTTTGTATTTGATACATATTTCATGTGGGGATGTATACGCCAACGCGACTCGATGCAGTGTGGCGTTGCGGCTTTGGCCATGATATGCGCATATCATGGCCAAAGCTACGATGTGGAGTAGGTATAATTTATGTGCCGCGGTAGCGATTGAGGGGATTAGATTTGGTGGATATGGATTTTTTGCCTAACTTTGTAAGTGTCATTCTGCGGAATGTTATACGGCTAATTATGTTATAATTGTTATTATGGTGACACTAACACATAGATCTATGGCAACTCCCGCTATCATTCGGATTCTTGGGCTGAGATTTCGGGAATACAGGATGATGTTGCGGATGACCCGTAAGGAGGTTTCCGAGGCTGCTGCTATCGGTATGACTACTCTATATAAATTTGAGTCGGGTAATATGACAGATATCTCTTTCAGCACTCTGATAAGAATGCTGAAGGTGATCGGTTTGATTGACAGCTGGGAGACTTTGCTTCCGGAACTGCCTGAATCGCCCTATCTGTATGATGATCTCGGGAGAAAGATGAAGCGTGTGCGTCACTCCTCTAAGTAGCTTTCAAAAATTAAACAATAATAAACAATATATGTAGCCTGTAAAGATAGAATTATGAAGTATCTGAAAGTAATCTTATGGGGTGAGGAGATTGGGAGACTTGGATGGAATCCCACAACGAGACAGACTTATTTTATGTTTAACCCGAATCGAATTAATGAGATTCCAAATATCTCTCCTTTACTTTTGCCTCCCCTTACAAGGAGCAGACTAATCCCGATATATGGTGACGAGAGGCCAATATATCAGGGACTACCACCTTTTATTGCAGATTCTTTGCCTGATTCATGGGGTAACGCTTTGTTTGATAGATGGGTAAAGCTTAATAAGATACCGAGAGCCAAGATTACACCCCTTTATAAGTTGATGTTTATCGGATCCAGGGGTATGGGTGCGTTCGAATACGTGCCTTGTGCGGAAGATCTTACCCACGCCCGATTGATTGATGTCAAATCACTTTATGATTTATCTCTGAAGATTCTTGAAGAGCGAGATAACCTTATCATTAAAACCGGTGAAGAGTTAACGCTACAATCTCTTCTCGCGGTCGGCACATCTGCAGGTGGAAGGCAAATGAAGGCTATTAT
>CAMWHX010000026.1 GCA_947174155.1 uncultured Porphyromonadaceae bacterium | reverse complement strand
GCTCATTCTTGAAGTCGCCGGGGGCGAAGATGCATTTTTCGTTTTCCATGGTGTCCTTATGCTTTAGTGTCCATATGTTTGATCACTCCGTCTACGATCTCGCGCACCATGAAGGGCTGACCCTCCACCTTGTTGATGCGCTGAATCTCCTTGAGGGGAAGGTGCATCTGGAGATAATCGGCAAACATGCCGGTGTTGAGCTCGGCCACGATCACGCGGTCATATCCGCGGATAAGGTCGAGAGCACCCTTGGGCATGGGATTGATGTAGCGGAAGTGGACGAAGGCCACGTCGTGTCCCATGGCGTTGAGCTGCTCGGTAGCGGTGTAGAGGTGGCCGTAGGTACCTCCCCAACCGACGAGCAGGGTGCGGGCATCCTTGTTGCCATGCACGGTAAGCTCGGGGATGGAGTCGGCGATACGGGCGATCTTCTCGCGGCGTACGCGCACCATCTCCTCGTGGTTATGACCGTCGGTGGAGATGACGGAGGTGCGGATATCCTTCTCCAGGCCTCCCACGCGGTGCTGACCACCCTCCATGCCGGGGACGGCCCAATAGCGCACCAGCTCCTTCTCGTCGCGCTCGAAGGGCTTCCAGCCGCGTTCGAGCATCTCCTTGGTGACGTAGTGGGGACGGATCTCGGGATATTCGTCTGCCTCGGGTATGCGCCATGCAGAGGAACCGTTGGCGATAAAGGCATCGGTCAGCAGTATGACCGGAGTCATGTGCTCGATGGCAATGCGTGCGGCCTCGAAGGCCATGGTGAAGCAGTCTGTGGGACTTGCCGCAGCCACGACACAGAGGGGTGACTCACCGTTGCGGCCATAGAGAGCCTGCATCAGGTCGGTCTGCTCGGTCTTGGTCGGCAGACCGGTGGAGGGACCGCCGCGCTGCACGTCGATGACCACGAGGGGGAGCTCCGCCATGACAGCCAGACCTATACCCTCGCTCTTGAGAGCCAGACCGGGGCCGGATGTGGAGGTGACGGCGAGATGCCCTGCATAAGAGGCACCGATGGCGCTGCAGACACCTGCGATCTCATCCTCCATCTGGCAGGCCTTCACGCCGAGATCCTTACGCTTGGCGAGCTCGTGCAGTATGTCGGTAGCCGGGGTGATGGGATAAGAACCGAGGAAGAGGGGGCGTCCACTCTTCTGGGAGGCCATGATAAGACCCCAGGCGGTGGCTGTATTACCGTTGACATCGGTATATGTGCCGGGACGGGTGGACTCTGTCTCGATGCGGTAGGTAGGCATGGAGGCATGGGTGTTGTGACCATAGTCCCATCCGGCGCGGATTACCTTGGCATTTGCCTCGTAGACGGCGGGTTTCTTGGCAAACTTGGCCTGCAGCTTGCGGAGCACGCTGTCGACCGGACGGTCGAAGAGCCAGCAGATGATACCCAGGGCCAGCATGTTCTTGCACTTCATGATAGCCTTCGGGTCCATACCGGAGTCTTCCAGTGTGTGCTTGAGCAGTGTGGTCATGGGCACTCCCATCACACGCTTCGGGTCAATTCCGAGCTCGGTGATGGGATCATCGGTCTCATAAAGGGCCTTCTTGAGGTCTGCGGGACGGAATGTATCCGTGTCGCAGATGATGATGCCGTCGGGTTTAAGATACTGGAGATTGGTCTTCAGGGCCGCCGGATTCATGGCCACGAGCACATCGGCTTCGTCACCGGGGGTGTGCACGCCTTTGCCGACGTGGACCTGGAAGCCGGACACGCCGCTCAGCGAGCCCTGCGGGGCGCGGATTTCTGCGGGATAGTCAGGGAAGGTCGAAATCTGATTGCCTTCGCCTGCCGAGACGTTGGAGAATATGTTGCCGGCCAGCTGCATGCCGTCGCCGCTGTCTCCGGAAAATCTCACCACGACCCGATCGAGGGTTTTCACATTGGTACTCTGTAACATACGATATAGGTTAGTTTGCACAGCGGCCTCCGGCGGGGCCGGAGGCCGCTTGTGCCTGCAAAGTAAGCATTATTTTTTCATCTTGCCAAACTTTTGGCTTAGAAAACTATCTTGAAAGCGCCTTTTGGTGTCACCACGATATAGACACCCTCGTGCGGCAGGCTGATATCGGCGGGGAGACCCTGCATGTCGTAGAGGCGGGTGCCGGCGGGTGCGACGAGGATTCCGTCAATGACACGTATGGCGGGAGACTCCACTCCTACCTCATCGACTCCGTTCAGACCGGGATCGTGACGATAGAGGCTGACACGCTCCAAGGTGCTGGATGTGTAGGTCGAGAATCGGGGCTGCGAGGAGTTATACCAGATGGAGCCTATACCCTGCCCGAAGTCGAGTCCGGCCTCACCGTTGGCCCGGATGGTGACGGTCACTTCGCTACCCTGAGGCGCGATGGTCATCTTCTTGGCTGAGGTTGAGCTCAGATAGCCGAGGGGACGCAGTGAGATGTCGTTGACTCCGACATACCACACACTCCCTGTCGAGGCCTCTTCGAGAGTCAGGACAGCCGTATTCTCGCGCACTCCGCTGATTATATCATCCTCAGGCTCTGCCTTCCAGTCGGAGCCGAGAGACCAGCTGCTGCTGGAGGTGGCGACGGAGGTGTTCATCACTCCGTGGTTCTTGACGCTGACGAGGATGTAGGAAGCGGTCTCATCAAGTTCGGCGTCAGAGGTGACAAGGCGCCAGGAGGCATCTTTGAGATCGATCACCTCGGGATCTTTGGCGGTCAGTGTGCAGGTAGCCAAGGGACTGCGAAGCCAATTACCCGGCTCGTCGCCCACTGTGTATGCGCTCAGCGTGTGGGTCTCACCGTCGGAGATGGCCGCCTGTATGGTCACGGGGGCATCGTAGAGCTCATAGGGGGCTCCGTCGAGACTTATCCAAGTCTCCCCCTGCGCCGTGGTCAGCCGGATCTGCGTGGTGTTCCACCAGCGCCCGGCATAGGTATTGAGCGCGGGCATCTCCATATCATTGAAGGCGGGAGCGGCGGGACGGTTGACGATCTCCCGCACCGTGGCGGCCTCGCTAAACGGTGTGCCTGCATTCTCACCCCAGACGTAGCTTGCCAGCAGGGGCATGTCGATATAGGGATTTCTGTTTCCCTGCATGGCGGCTATACGCTCGTTGCGTTCTGCCTCGCGGCTATCCACAGGGTCTGCCTCTGCCCATTCCAGGAGCATACGGTAGGCCCAGGGACGCAGAGTCAGGGGGTCGGCGCTGTCATACATATAGGCCGGCGACTCCTGCCAGGGTATGTCGGCATAGGTGGTGAAGACATAGAAGAAGGTGCGCGCGAAGTCACCCTTGTATTCATCGGCGGGTTCAAAGACTGTCGTGGAGCCGCCACCCTGCCCCGACACGGGGGTACCGAGATCGGAGAGTCCGTTGGTCCACGTGGCATATGCGACCTCACCTATGGGCCAGTTGGATTTCCTGTTATTGGCGTCGGAATTGGAGGGGTTAAGCAGATATAGGTCTGAATAGGCCTCGATACTGCCGGATTTGCCACCCCACCAGGAGTTGGCCACGGAGTGCTCGATATTGAGTCCGTTGTGACCGTTGGCCACATACTCCATCACGTTGGAATACATATCGAACCATATCTCTTTTCCGGCGATTTCACGCACATCGGTAGTCTCAAATGCCTCCCAGGTCTTATCGCCGTAGGAGATGACCTTATGGTCGGCACTCAGACGGGCGACAGCCTGTTTGAGGGCTGCTCCTGTGAGTCCGTACAGGGAGTCGTAATACCCTGCCGGCGCCTCGGCCATGACTGTCAGAGCGGTCATGACCAAGGTGGATATCAGATAGGTTTTCTTCTTCATCTTACTATGATTTTATGCCCTGCACGCACATAGATGCCGGGACGGAGATCCTTACCGTCTACACGACGCCCGAAGAGGTCATACACTGCCTCGTCGGCTTCATCGGCGATCGTCACGCCGGCCACACTTGTAGAGGCATTGCGACGGAAGAGGCGGACACTCTCCTGGTTGGAGGTGTAGGTAGTGAAGCGGGGAGCGGCGGCATTGTAGAGGAGCTTGCCCTGCTGCGTGCCGTAGTAGATGACGGTAGCGTCAGCTCCGGCCTCAATCTCTACGGAGGCGCCGGGAGTAGCGCTTACCGTGACATTCTTGGCGGCCGAGCTTGTCAGGTAGCCGAGTTGCTTGCCGTCGGTGTCATGCACGATGATATGCCAGCGACCGGCGCCTGCATCATCGAGAGTCAGGATGGCCGTGCCGTGGGGAAGCACCTCGATGACACCGCCGGAGAGGGTCACCTCAGCAGTATTGTTCATATACTTGCCGGCGCAAGTGTAGTCCATGGCCACGAGGGAGTTGGTAGCCACAAGCACGTATTCGGTTCCGGCAGCTATCTGGCTCTGCGCGGTCACGGGACTCCACACACCCTCGGCTCCGACGGGATCGGGATCTATAGGACCGGGTGTCGGGTCGGGATCGACGGGACCGGGATCGGGAAGCTGAGTGCCGTCAAGAGTGAAGGGCTGATCCGTCTTGTTGCCCCATACATATTCGGCCAACTCGGGGAGGTCGATGAAGGGGTTACGGTTGTGCTGTATCTTATAGATAGCTTCGTTGCGGTCTATCTCCTTCTGCGACACGGGGTCGTTTTTGGCCCATTCGAGGAGCATCTCGTAGGCCCAGGGACGCAGCGAGGGCCAGGAGGTGCCGTCAAACATATAGTTGCGGTCGCTTGACGATGCCTGCCATGCGATATCGTCGTAGGTGGTAAACATGTAGAAGTATGCGCGGGCGAAGTCACCCTTGTACTCGTCAGCCGGTTCATAGACAAACTTTGCGCCTCCACAGTCTCCCGACGCGGGATTTCCGACCTTTGAGACTCCGTTGTCATAGCGCACCCCCTTACCTGTGACATGGACCGTGACCACCTCACCCAGCGGGTAATTGGACTTCCAGCTGTTGGCATCGGTATCGGAGGGATTCAGATGGAATAGATCCTTGTAGGCATCGTTTTTCGAACCTCCCCACCACGAATTGGGGACGGAGTGCTCGATATTCATGCCGGGATGACCCGAGGATACAGCCACATTCTCGGGGCTGTACATATCCCACCAAGTAAGTTTGCCGCCGACCATACGGGTGTCGGTCGACTCGAATGCGTCCCAAGTGCTGTTGCCATATGAGACGGCAGTGTGGCTACGCACCACGGCTTTGGCGGCCTTTTTGAGAGCCTCCTTCTTTTTGCCCACCAGGCTGTCATAGTAACCCTCGGGCGCGGCGGCTCCCGCCGTCAGGGCGACCAGCATCAGCATGGCCGCCATCGTGTCTTTAATCTTCATATCTGATTTTTGAATTTTCGATTCTAACTTCCTCAGAAGACCGCTATTTTGACCGTCCGGGGTAGCGAGATGGAGCGGATGGCGTAGATCCCTGACGGGAGCGAGAAATGTTCTCCGGTCGCTACGCGTGTGTGCAACACACACATCCCGGCCATATTCAGGACGCAGACCTCAGCACCCTCCGGAGCATCGACCACCGTAAAGCCGTCAGGATCCGCCGCGATGCTCATGGGGTGAGTGTCGACACCCTCCACGCCGCTGTCTGCCAGGACGGTTATGGTGTTGGAACTCTCCGACATGAAGCCGAGGCGCACGCTGCTCACACTGTAACTCTCAGTGACGTCGGCGGAGCGACCCGTGAGGAGGAGGGAGTTTGTGTCTGCCTCGATCATCTCACTCTCACTGCCATCTTCGAGATATCGCACACGGTTGACCACGTAATAGTCGACGATCTCGGGAGCGCTTCCCCAGTTGGCACGGTAGCCGGTCTCGGTCACCTCCGTGGCGGGCAGCGCAGTGAGTCGTGTCAGGGTCGGCACAGGACAGCCCTCGCCGCGCAGTGTTACCGTGATATTCGTACCCTCCGGGAGTCCGCCGTCATAGAGTGCGAGCGTGGCGGTATGTATCCCCTCGGTCTCGGGGGTATAGGTGATATCGAGGAGATACTCACTGACGCCGTTGATAGCGGAGGGGCTGATACTCCTGACTGCGGGCACGAAGAGTGAGCGGTCATTTCCCGTCACAAGGATAGAGAGCGCCGAGGTCAGGTTATTGCCCCGAATGCGCAGGGAGGCATGCACGGGATTACCCACGGCAGCCTGACCGAAGTCGAGAGCTTCACCGCGCACCGGCTCGGTGATCTCGGGGTCTCCGGTTATGGGGGGTGTAATATGACCACCCTGCTCGGAGATGTAGAAGGTCTCCGAGGTGCGCGTGCCCCAGATGTATTCGGCGAGTTCGGGAAAGTCGATGAAGGGGTTGCGGTTGCCCTGCTGACGCTCGACACCGTCGTTGCGGTCTATCTCCTTCTGCGACACCGGATCCATGCGGGCCCACTGCAAGAGCATATCGACTGCCCATGAGCGTAGTGTGGGCCACGGATCGGAGGCGTTAAACATATAGTTGATACACCACGGAAGGTCATCATAGACTGTAGCCATATAGAAGAAGGAGCGTGCGAAGTCACCCTTGTATTCATCATCCGGCTCGAAGACCTGACTTGATCCTCCGCCCTGGCCGCTGACCGGGGTGCCGACACGGGTCACACCGTTGTCGTAGGTGGCATATCCCTCACGCACCTCTCCCAGGGGGTAGTTGAGTTTGGCCTGGTTGGCTGGGCCGTCGGAGGGATAGAGGTTCCACATATCGGAATATGCGGGGGTATACTCCACATCACCGTTGCGCTTCCACCAGGACTTGGGCACGGAGTGCTCGCGCTGCATCTTGTTGGCCGAGAAAGCGGAGGTACCACTCTGACCGTTGCGTATCAGATAGATATTGTCGCTATACATCTCCCACCACCGTCGCTGTCCGTTGTAAAGTTCGGGATAGACATCGGTATATATCCAGTAGTTAGGAAGTGAATAGTATTCCAACGTGGTGTGGCGCGAGACACACTCCTTGGCGGCAGCTTTGAGCTGCGCTTTGGAGCGGCCGTCCATACGGTCGTAGTAGCCGGGGGTGTAGTCAGCCATGGCCGACAACGCACCCGCTGCTGCTATTGTCAGGGTAATCAGTCGTATATTGCTCATCTGTATTCTCGATTGATGGTGTCGCGGAGAGTCTTCCGATCTCTCCGCGACGGGTTTTCTCCCCAGCGGGATGGCCGGAGCCTCCCGCAGGGGGTAGTTATATCATTCTCCGTCGAGTTGGTATTCACTCATACGGATACCGGGCTGTCCGAGATAGAGCTCGAGACCACCCTTGACGAGAAGTTTCTTGCCGTAGACTTCAGGCACATTCTTCAGGCCGAGTGTCTTGCGGGCATCGGAGGTAAGACGTACCGGGATAGCCTTGGAGGGATCGGTGCAGTCGGGGGTAGCGGCGATGACGATATTGGCGTTGTTGTAGTCAGCGCCTGCGTCGGGGAGACCGAATCGGACGCCGGTCTCATATGTGCCACCCTCTACATAGCCTACGATATAGCCGGCTGTCCAGACACCTGACTGACCCTGCTCGTAGTTGGTGAGGACGTATTCCACGGTGTAGGGATCGCTGAGGATACCGGCACCCTGCCCGGTAAAGCCGGGAATCACGACACCATCGATCTCAAACCACGATCCTGTGCCGGGGTTGTCGAGTATACCCGGGAGACCGGCTGTGCCATACTCAGCGAAGCGGCCCCAGACCTTGATCTGCTTGCGCAGGTTGCCGGGATTGTCGAGCAGATTGCCATATTCTTGAAGCTGACTTCCGGTGGGAAGTTGAAGCACTGCGCAGAGATTGGGATCGGTAATGTCGGGCTGTGAGGCCAAGAGAAGGTTGTTGATGTGAATGTCGCCGTTGGCGCCAAACACATATTTGCCGTTGATGTCGAGAGCACCTACGATGTAACCCTCTGCCCAACCGGAGATCCCGTTGTTTTCGAAGGCGAGCACCTCAGAGATGGTATAGGGAGTATCGCGGGAACCCTTGTTGTCAAAGATGACGTCGTCAAGGGAGCGCAACAGCAGCTGCCATCCCTGGACCACATTGGGCTGGGAGGAGTTGGCGGCTCCGTCGCCATACCAGGAGAGGATACCGCGCACGCGTCCGGTGCCGGCGGGGAGTTTGTCATTGTAGAAGGTGGAGTAGCCGGAGTTGCGCACCACGATCTGCTTGGCCGAGCCCTCGCCGACGATGTAGCGGTTGACGGTCTCCTGATAGGGAGCGTAGATCTCTTCACCGCCATCGATGAAGCGGACGTTGCTGAACTCTACCAGCTGTCCCTGCAGCATCACGCACTCCTCGGAGAGGGCGGCTATATCGGCCACCTGATCGATATCAAGCGAGATGCAATACATACGGTCTTCGGGATAGGTCGTGTTGAGACCGACATATTTGGTATCGACCGAGGGGTTGCCGTTGAGCTGGGTGTGTGCCTGAAATTCGGCAAACGACATGAAGGTCAGCTGATCGACACCGTCATAGGGCTCTCCGAGCCAGCCGAGCTGCATGAGGTTATTGTAGCGGCCGATCCAGAGGCCGGTGACGTCGATCACCACCTCCTGCCCGAGGTGGTATTCGTTGTAGAGGCTGGCACGGCGCACGGTGATCGGCATGGCGCCGGTCTCATCCTGCACCATGAGGGACTGGTAGATGTTGCCGGTGGCATCCGATGATATCACGCGTCCCTTGATGATGTAGTGCTCCTGCGTGGCCTCGTCCTTGAGTGGACAGAGGGTGGCGTTGGTGCTCATGAAGGCCTGCTTGAGCTCGGCGATGGAGGTGTTGGCCTGCATGGTGGCCACGGGGACACTCAGTCCGGGCTCGTCGAAGGAGTTCTGACACCCCGTCGTCCCGACAAGCGCCAATGCGGCCAACGCGCTATACAGTATTCCTGTGAATTTCATTGTGTGGGTTGTTGTGTTGGGGTTAATGTTCCCGCTCACTTGGCGCGCACGCCGGTGACGGTCACTTTCTTGATCTCCCACGAACCGGTGACGGCAGTGGTCGAGATGTAATTAAAGCCGATCTGTATCTTCTTGCCGGCGAAGAGGTCCAGATCCATATAGCCGGAGTCGCTGAAGACCCAGGAGTTGCCTGCCGGCGGGAGAGGAATCTGAATCTCAAGCCATTCGCCACCCTCTTCACGCACGCATATATCGGTCATATCGAGGAAGGTCTCGACGTTGTTGAAGAAGTTGGCTGCCTGATTGACGAGCAGACGGGGGGAGGTGTATCCGGCCAGGTCGATGACGGGCGATACGGCCCAGGCATCCGTGACATAGGAGACACGGTTGTAAAGTCCGCTGGCGACGAAACCGTAGCTGGAGGTCTGCGACCAGGGAACGCTTGTCGTAGCGTCTACGGCCTGCTGTCCTTCGAAGGTGAAGCCCTGCATGTCTGAGGTCAGGATGGCACTCCAGACCTCGCGGGAGCCTTCGGGAGCCACCATGGCGGGATCCGGTTCATTACCCTCCTCACCCCAGTTGTAGTCACTGACGCTGCGCACCCCGTAGGCGCTGCAGTATTTCGAGCCTGTCGTGCCGTAGAGACTGACGAGACGACCGAGATTCTCGGGATGCACGGCCAGGTTGAGGGCGTCACGCACGGCTCCGGAGGGGAGCTGCACGGGGACACACTGCTCC
>CAMWHX010000025.1 GCA_947174155.1 uncultured Porphyromonadaceae bacterium | reverse complement strand
AGGAAATAGTATCCACCATCCCTGACAAGTGGTATAAGATATGCTGTCTTATCCACATAAACATATCCCTCCGAAATGATTTTGGAGAAAGTCTGAATCCCGATCGGTAATTTCTGCGTGCTCATGCCGCAAAGGTAATAAAAAAATCCCAATCCCAAAAACCACTGCGTAATTAGCTACGATCCGGAGGAATATCGGGTTCCGCTTCGTAAGTGTCGGGACTCATTTCCGGGGGGCAGGTCTGACATTTCCAGTGGAGATGGTGATTAAAATCCCGGTGAATATCTTTTTTACGAGGGGGAGGATACGTAATCCATAAAAATTGACTATTTTTGTGGAGAATTACACAAAGGAGTTTTTTTCGAGTGTGAGATATTATGGACTTGTTTTCCGTTGATACATACTATGGCGTCGTGTGGACGATGGCGGCGCTTGCGGTGGTGGTCTTCATATCACTGCAGTTTGTCACTGCCGGATATGGTGTGGCCTATACACGTGCCTGGGGTCCGACGGTGCCCAATCGTCTCGGGTGGGTGCTGATGGAGTGCCCGGTGTTTTTTGCCATGCTTGCGTTGTGGCTGTGTTCGGAGCGTAGCGGCGAGCCTCCCCTCGTGGTCATGGCGTGTCTCTTCCTGCTGCACTATTTCCAAAGATCATTCATCTTCCCTCTTCTGATCAAGGGGAGGGGGAGGATGCCCATCTCCATCATCGCCATGGGTGTTACCTTCAATCTCGTCAATGCCTATATGATCGGAGGGTGGCTGTTCTACGTATCTCCTGCCGACACCTACCCCGTGTCGTGGCTTTATTCCCCCTGCTTCATCGCCGGGACCGTGGTGTTCTTTGCCGGGATGGGTATTAATCTTCACTCAGACCATATCATACGCCACCTGCGGCGCCCCGGCGACACGGGTCACTACATACCGCGAGGGGGGATGTATCGCTATGTCACCAGCGCCAACTATCTGGGAGAGTTTATCGAGTGGTGTGGCTACGCGCTGCTCACCTGGTCGCTCGGAGGGTGGGTTTTCGCCCTCTGGACCTTCGCCAACTTAGCGCCACGCGCCCGGTCGCTCCACCGCCGCTATATATCGGAGTTCGGTGAGGAATACACCACACTGCGGCGCCGGTATATCATCCCTTTCATCTACTGAATCCCTCTCTGCCATGTCAGATACAAGACTTTTCACTCCGGGGCGTATAGGCCCCGTCACACTCCCCAACCGCACCATCCGCTCCGCCGCTTTCGAGGGGATGGGACGCGATAACGGCCCTACCGACATGCTCCGCGATTATCATTGGAGTGTAGCCGAGGGTGGAGTGGGCATGACCACGCTGGCCTATGCCGGCATATGCCGCTCCGCGCTGTCATTTGACACCCAGCTGTGGTTGCGTCCCGAGATCGTGCCTCAGCTGCGCGCCATCACCGACGGAATACATCGCCGTGGTGCCAAGGCTTCTATCCAGATAGGGCACTGCGGCAACATGACACATATCCGGACTGCCGGCGGGATTCCCGTCGGCGCCTCTACAGGTTTCAACCTGTATTCCCCTACCATCGTGCGCGGACTCCGCCCCGATGAACTCAAGACTCTGGCCCGGGATTTCGGTGAGGCTGTACGTGTGGCGCGCCAGGCAGGGTTTGACTGTGTGGAGGTCCATGCGGGCCACGGCTATCTCATTTCTCAGTTCCTCTCTCCCTATACCAACCGGCGCCGAGACTCCTACGGCGGAACGCTCCGCGACCGCATGCGCTTCATGCATGAGTGTCTCGACGAGGTGATGACCGCTGCCGGGAGCGACATGGGCGTACTGGTCAAAACCAATATGCGCGACGGCTTCAAGGGGGGACTCGGATTGGAGGAGTGTCTGGAGGTGGCACGGGCCATAGAAGGGCACGACGTGCATGCGCTCGTACTCTCGGGAGGATTCGTCAGCAAGGCGCCGATGTATGTCATGCGCGGCGAGATGCCGATCTACACCATGACCCACTACATGAAGCAGTGGTGGCTGAAATATGGCGTGAGGATGTTTGGAGGGATGATGATACGCAAGGAGCCCTTCCGCCCCCTCTATTTCCTGGAGGATGCACGTCGTTTTCGTCAGGCGCTCAAGATGCCCCTTGTCTATGTCGGAGGTGTCATTGACGGGAAGGGGGCACGCACGGTTATTGACGACGAGGGATTCGAGTTTGTGCAGATGGGACGTGCGCTGCTCAACGAGCCGGATTTCGTCAACCGTATCCGCAGTGAGTCGGAACACCGCTGCGGCTGTGACCACGTCAATTATTGCATCGCCCGTATGTATTCGCGCGAGATGGCGTGTCATCATCATCTGGACGACCTTCCACACGGTATCCGGAAGGAGATAGAAGACATAAAACGACGTGATCGCAGATGAGCAGGATACAGAATGACAATAAGCATCAGGGTCCGGCACCGGTAGCTGTCGTAACAGGTGCCGACGGGGGGATCGGCATGGAGTTTTGTCGTGGACTTGCCAAGAGGGGATACTCACTGCTTATGATCAGCAACCGCCATGAACCCTTGCAGGAGGCAGCCGCACGGATCAGTGCGCAATATGGCTGTCAGACCTGGGGCTTCACCCTCGACCTGACAGCACCCGACGCACCCGAGAGAGTATGTGATTATCTGGACAACCGCGGTCTGATGGATCGCGTCGAGGTTTTGGTCAACAACGCCGGTATCTTCTCCTTCGATTATCTCACTCTGACCTCTGCACGACGCATAGACCTCTTTGTCGATCTACACGTCAGGAGTGTGGCACAGCTATGTCGCATATTCGGCGACTGGTTTGCCTCGCGCAGAAGAGGGTATATATTGAATATGTCCTCCATGTCGTGCTGGATGCCTATGCCGGGGTTGGCGCTATATGCTTCGACCAAGGCCTTCCTGCGAGTGTTCAGCCGCTCGCTGGCTCTCGAACTCCAAGACAGCGGAGTGCATGTGATGGTCGCCACTCCCGGTGGTATAGCGACCGATCTCTTCGGATTGCCTCCCAAGCTTATGAAACTCGCCCTGCGTCTCCGGGCCGTGGCCAGACCTGATAAATTTGTCGAGGGAGCATTACGTCGCCTCTTCCGCGGGCGGCATCAATATATCAACGGTTTCCTCAACCGTCTGAGCATCGTGGCCGTAGGGGCCTCGCCGCGTTGGGTGCGCCTGCAAGTGAAGCGGCGCCTCCTGGACCGTGACATACGTCGTCCTTAAAGATTGAAGATGAAGAGAGGGGTTCTGCCACAGCGGGTCGCCGTCATAGCTGCCGGAGTGCTATCCTTGGTGACCTACGTTCTCACCGTCGAACACGGGGTGTCGCTGTGGGACTGTCCGGAATATGTCACCACGGCCCTGCGCCTGGAGATAGGTCATCCACCGGGGAATCCGATGTGGATGCTCTTTCATCGTGTCGTTGCTACCTTGGCTCCCGGTCACGAAGCCTTCGCCATCAACCTCTGTTCGGCGCTCTTTATGGCTCTGGGCACGGCTCTGCTGTGCAGCGTGATACTGGCCGTTTGCCGCATAGTGTGGGGGTCGTTGTTGCGCCGTAATCCCCGGTCGTGGCGCCTGTGTGCCTTGGGATCGTGGGGTGGCAGCATGACCTTCGGATGGTGTGACTCGGCATGGTTTTCGGCTGTCGAAGCCGAGGTCTACGCCATGTCACTCTTCCTGACCGCCCTCTGTGTGCGCCTTATGATAGGGTGGCTTGCACTGCCGGGGCGGCGCGCGCGCGACCGGAGGCTGATCCTTATCGCTTATCTTACCGGACTCTCAATAGGTGTGCATCAGCTTAATTTGCTGTGTATACCTGCATTGGCGCTTATATGGGTCTATGGACATAACAGAGGTCGCCCCTGCGGGTGGCGCGCATGGGGTGGTATAATAGCCGGATGCGCGTTGGTCGGGGTGTTGCTGTTAGGTATGATGCCCCTGACCTCATGGTGGTCGGGCGCGGTCGAACTCTTTGCCGCCAATACCCTGCACCTGCCGCGGTTGAGCGGAGCAGGTGCCTCCGTTATCCTACTAATGGCCGGGGCCTGGGCGTTGCCGTGGCTAACGCGTCGCTACCGACGTCTGTCACTCGCCGCCTGGATGGGAGCCCTCACACTGACCGGGTATATGGTCTGGCTGATTATACCGATACGCGCACTTGCTGATCCCCCGATGAATCAGGGTAATCCCTCCGATCCCTTTGCCTTCGCCTCCTATCTCTCGCGGGAGCAATATGGCGCAGCTCCATTGTTCCACGGTCCTACCCCTTACAGCCGTCCGTTGCTTGTCGAGGAGGGGAGTGTGCTGAGCACGGGCGACACCCTATGGCGCTATCGCGACTTTGTGCGTATACCCGACGGAGTGCGTTACGCGCCTCGTCGGGAGGGGGCGAGAGTGCGCGATACGTTCGGCTTGATAGAGAGGTGTGGACACGGGAGTGACACTGCCGGCCACGGTTATGTGGCCTCGGGTATGGCTTATGACTTGCTCTATCCACCCGAACTGGATATGTGGTTGCCGCGCATCACTTCCCGCTCTCCTGAGGATCTCCCCTCCTATGAGGCCTGGGCGGGTATGACGGTGGAGAACATGGATACGGTTGAGGTTTCGCGTACTCTCGACCCTGCCGGTAATCCGGCCGGGTTGCGCGGAGTAGACGGTTCGCGCCATCGCCCGGTCGCACTGCGACCCACCTACACTCAGAATCTGCGCTATTTCCTCGGGTATCAGGTGGGATATATGTACCTGCGTTATCTGATGTGGAACTACTCGGGGCGCCAGAATGACCTCCCCTCTACCGGAGAGTGTGACCACGGTAATTTCATCACCGGTTTCCCCATAATTGATAATGCCATGTTGGGACCCCAGGATAAGCTTCCCTCCGAAGCGCGCAGTGCCAACAGAGGGTATAACCGCTACTTCATGATCCCTTTCCTGCTCGGCTTGTTGGGATGTGTTGTCCTGTGTCTCTACGGTCGCCGGGGGCGGCGTGTGTTGAGTGTCAGCGCGTTGCTATGGCTGATGACGGGCCTTGCGATAGTCTTTTATCTCAATCAGTCGCCGGGTGAGCCTCGTGAGCGCGATTACAGTTTCCTGGGCTCCTACTGGGTCTTCTCTTTCTGGATCGGGATAGCGCTATGTGTGCCGGCAGTGGCTTCCGGTCGCCTCGGGAGCAGGGGGACGCGTATAGTGGCGGCCCTCCTGTCCATCCTGGTGCCCGGGTGGATGATGATGGAGAACTACGATGACCATGACCGCTCCGGACGCAGAGTGACGGAGACACTGGCCGACAACGTGTTGCAGACACTCCCCGAAAATGCGATTTTAGTGGTGCAGGGTGACAATTTCACTTTCCCGCTGTGGCATGCTCAGAATGTGCGTGGAGTGAGACGCGATGTGGTGATTGTCAACCGGTCATATCTCTCCACGCCGTGGTATGCCGCTCAGTTGGGGCGTCCGCGTGAAGGGGGACATGTCTCGCCTGCCATGACAGGGCGCTCAGAAGATTTCATCTATGGCCAGGTCCCCTTTGCCACCCTCCCGGATACGGCTGTCGAAATGGAGGCAGCGGAGGCATTGAGGATGATGTATTCAGACACGGCACGCGTGCCGCGGCTACCGTCTTATCTTCTGCGTGCCGGCGGAAAGAGTGTCAACCTGTGCGAGGTTTTAGGGAAGTCGCCGGGAGGACGATTGACTCTCTCCGAAATAGTTATGACAGACCTGATACTCACCAATGCTACCGAGGAGTCTCCCCGGTCGGTATGCTTCTTCCCGCAGTCGGAGGGCGCACCGTGGCGGGAAATGCTGAGAGCTGTCGGGACGGCTGACGGGATGAGTGTCAACGAGCGGCTGCGTCATGTCGCTGCTATCTCCGACGACTATATGTCGCCTGAGGCGTATGCCGATCCCTACTGTGCCCGTATGATGGCATACGAGCGGGAGCGGATGCTCGACCTGGCCCTGGACCTGGAAGGGGAGGGGCGGTATGCCGAGGCCGCTTCGATGGCTGAGCTCAGTTTGCATCACTGTGCCCCAGAGATATGGCCGATGCACCCCGTAGTGACGGGAGGTGAAGTGCTCTACACGGGTCTCGAGACGGCCCGTCTGCTGCTGCAATATGGCGACGAAAAGCAGCGTGCGGCAGGTCGCGTCCTGCTCGAAGAGGAGACCGCACGCCACGAAGCCTGGGAGCGCTACTGGCGCGCTATGCCGACATGGCGACGCAGCGCCATCTCACCCCGCAGCGTCAACATGGCCGCCGGAGCCCCCCGCGCCCGGGCCCTCCGCTCCCTCCTCCACTGAGATATGCCTTTATCAGTACCGTTTAATGTGATTAATAAATTTTGGTGAGCTGCTTAGCTGATATTGACAATATATGAATCCTGAAGAACTTCTTCAAGATGTTTACCGTCAATCTCTACCGTATCCCAAACACTCTCACCACATGGAATCATATACAAGACCTCTTCATTGTAATAGTCATGAGTGTCTCTATCTCCAAGTTGATCATAAATGTATTTTCTTGATTCTTTTCTAAATCTAAAAACAGGAATAGGGCAGTTTTCAGCATGAATACCGTAGAAGTTACCATCTTCTATGTAGTAGAAAATCATATTGAACCCACCCTCTTCCACGTATGTTTGGAAGATCTTTTTAGATACAGAAGATCTCGTCTCGCGTCTGTTTTCAGGTTGCCAGCCAAGTTGCCACATTTCAAGGTTTTTCCCCTCTCCAAAGAAATTGGGTACAACTACAGTGTGGTCACGTTTAGGTATATTTGTGATTGAATTGTTTGTCATTTGTGTTTTGCTTTATTGTATTCAACTATTTTTCTTATAAGTGAGTCATATTTGGGGTCAATGGGATGATGATTATTCTTTTGACCACTTTTACGGCTAACTAATCCATTTGATGGATTTTCAGTAAACAAATGAAAATGGGATGATTTCTCTCCATTATTAGCGTAGGGAATATAGTTCCCCATATCATCAAACTTAAGATCTACTTGACCTATGCACTTATGCTTATCGTAGATACCAAAGGTTGATATTTCAATTGTTCCATCATCTTTACGATGCGCTCCAAGATATATTGGAGATTCGGAATTTGAGTTCATCGGAATCTTGACTCTTTTTTCATTTCCTTTCTGTAGAAGGATCTTATGGCCTTCAATTCGATTTGGCAACTCATTATGTGTTCGGAGATGTTCTGGTACCCCTCCGAGCTCTTTTTTATATGTATTATTTCCACCCATTTGCTGATCTAATATTATCGTTAGAGAAAAATAAGCAGTTTTTTTCATCTTCGCCGGGGACTTTGGGCCCATAGCGGAGAATATGAGTCGGATGTAGTTCATTATGAATTCTTTCGACCCCTCTAAGCCAATCCTTCGGATTCCCATGAGTTAGAACTCCGGTACTACTTACCGCAATTACAGAATGTCTTGGCCATCCTTCTAACCAATAGTCTTCATCCCATTCATCGGGGAAAGAGATATTTGGAATCACCTTATGACCTCTGGATTGGAGCCAAGCAACCCAAAGTTTGTTGAGGAATGAGGCGTGAATCTTTTGAGGACGTAGCATTTCGTTCGTCATAGAAAAGTCTATCCCTATAGAGACAGGAAAGTTGGAAAGAATATTTTCCGTTTCAAACGGTTTGTTCCAATATCTCAAAATTCGTTCATCCTCGAAGTAAAAGTGTGGAGCAACATTATACAAACCTCGGCGAACGACACGATGAATCCCTCGAATATCGTTGGGAATTTTTCCGGTATATGCTCGCACAATAGGCATCTCGTGTTTGGACGTCATTGTGACTGCCATTGTCATGAACAATAGCGTGTCATCTCTACGTCCAAGAATGGATGCAATGGAATTATACGAGTTTGCTCGTTCAGCTGATTGAGTCAAATGTATTTCATCCTCCGATTGTAAGTCATCAAACGGAAGAGTAAGTTGGATAGGGTCCCCCCCATATTTCATGTTATTCTTCATCTGTTGAATATTTAAGAATTCTCAGAAAACTTGCGAAAATAGCAGAAATAGGGGTGTAGCGATTGCATATCACGAATATTTTTCGTAACTTTGCGCTTGGAATCCGCTCTATCCCCCTAGTTCTACAGGGATATAGTCTCCTTGGTGTCCTGTTCTCCGCCAAGAGTAGGACACCGTTTTTTTATTTACATCATATCATCTGCCTCCTTTCTATCTGAAAAAATTAGTGATCTATATTTTTCATACTCAGAGCTTAAATCGATATCAGGTTCATTGGGGTCTATGGTCGTGAACTTACCGTCGATATATGCTTTACGAAGCTTTATGTTTTTATGAATTCCCTTAACAGTGTCTCTATCAAGATGCGTTTGACCGATATCATCTTTTGAAACAATATTTATGGCATCTCGCCTCATCTTTGGGAAGTCAAGGACTCCAAGTGATTGTGTGGCAAATATTAGTTGAGAATGTTCTGAGAATTTCAGGAAGAACTCTAAAAGCAAATGCTGAATCTTAGCTTGCATACCAGCACCAAATTCATCAAGAGCCACCAACCACCCTTTCTGAATAGATTGGTAGAACAGGACAAGATGTCGAATAAAGCTGCGTGTACCTTCTGATTGCAAATTATCTTCGAGAGAGAATTCTCCAAGCCGAGTCTTATGAACATAGTGGCTTGTGAGTTTTGTCAGCGTGTGCATCTTTTCGATAGCTTCTCGTTCTTCATCGGAATGCTTCATCTGCAGTAAAATCTGTCGGGCTTCTTCCGGGATAGTTTTAATCTCTTCCTCTACTCTAATATCTACAATATTGGAGTGAAATGTGCGGATTAAATCTACGATCAAAAACTTTAATTGTTTATCGTGTTTCAAAGCAGTTGCGACTTCTTGGTCGGCATCTTGAAGGTAATATACTTTAAAGAATTCATATCTAAAATAATTGCGAACAATCTTTAGCTCATTACATGAGATGTTCTTAGAAGCATAAACTGATAATACAGAAACATTATCTTTTGTGTTATCTTCAATCGTCTTGCGATCCTTGGGAGATAAGGACAACCAAGTGCCAAACCTAACGGTATTAATCTCTTTCTCATCGTTATACTTTCTTGTATAGATTGCCCTGCTATTGTTACCGTTGTGGTAAACACGTAACTCCTCTTTATAAATTCGCTTTGGGGAGATTTCGATATAGTATCGGTATCTAATGTTGTCTATAAAGAAGTAGAGGTCAAAGATAGAATTCTTTTCAGCATATTGTGGGTCAAGAGCGAATTGCAAATATCCGAAGTCGTCATCTTCTTTCACTGGGATAGAGATAATTGCTTCTCGTAAAAAATCCAGTGCACACAGTATATTGGTCTTCCCGCTGCCATTAGCGCCATAAAGAATAAGGGCTTTAAGCAATTTTGTGTTCCCAATTTGAGTTATCCAATCCTCACTATACCGTCGCTCTTTGGAAGCCTCAAATGAGATTTCCAAAGGCTCCCGAATGGAGAAGAAATTTGATATGGTGATCTTCTGGATCATATTTTATGATTTTTATGGTGCAAAGTTAAGCATAAAAATCGGAAGGTGCAAATTATTCTGTATGAAATGTACAAAAAAAGTGATTTGAGATTCGAGGATAAGCCTGTAGATCCTCTTTTTTGTAGGTTTTAATCTTGAAATATCCCATTTTTATTGTCTTCAGTCGTATTTATAATCTCACTATTATTTTTTGCCGTGCCCTCCGCTCCTCCTCCACTGAGATATGCCTTTATCAGCGGTGGAGTAGGAGGGGGAAGAGATAGAAGGGGAGCATCTTTAGATTACCGTCCCGGTAGGGGGGGCGTGTGTATATCA
>CAMWHX010000024.1 GCA_947174155.1 uncultured Porphyromonadaceae bacterium | reverse complement strand
TCACCACCGCCTCCGATGTGTTTGACGGTCCGTTTTACTCGATGCTCCAGGGCTACAAGGAGGTGCTGCTGGGCCACTACGAGGATGATTCCCTTTTCGCCCATCTCTTCGAGCCTGACGCCGGAGATCCGGAGGATTCGGAAGACACCTGGCGAAAAGTCCACCCCCACCTGGGCATCACGGTCAATCTGGATTTCTACCGTGCGGAATGGCTCAAGGCGCAGCGCAACGGCGCCGAGGCCAAACTGGCCTTCCGCACCAAGCTGCTCAACCTATACAGCGAGAACGAGCTCAAGTCCTGGGTATCGGCCACGACTGTCCGCAACGCCATGCGCGACCTCGATCCCTTCCGACTGAAGGGACGCCCTGACGCTATGGTGGCCATAGACCTCTCGGAAAGCGATGACTTCTCGGCCGTGACCGTGGCCATATACGACCAGCCGGCGCGCGAGATGCTTTTCCACACCGCCTACTTCTTCCCGGAGGGGGCACTGACCGACCATCCCAATGAAAGGCTTTACCGGGCATGGGCCGAGGCCGGCCACCTCATACTCCTCCCCGGCGATGTGATCGACTACAAGGCCATCGTGGGCTACGTGTTGCGGATCAACGGTCGAGTCAGGATTCTGGCCATAGGTTATGACCCCTACAAGAGCACCGAGGTGATCAACATGCTCGGGGCCTCCGGAGCGCGCGACGTGCTGACCCCGGTGCGCCAGACCTACGGCACCTTCACTGCCCCGGTGGAGAGCTTCGAGCACGGCATCAAGACCGGCCGCTATTTCATCGACGACAATCCCATCAACGCCTACTGCTTCGGCAACGCCGTGCTCGATTTCGATTCCAACGACAACTGCAAGCCCCTGAAGAGATCGCGCTATCAGAAAATCGACGGCGTGATCACAAAACTTATGTGTGTGCGCCTGTTTATGGATTACGAACGTTAAATTTTATTAAAAAATCGCGAAAACGGCGAAAAAGTGGTGCACTTTTCGGGGTTTGCGCCCTATGTGTAGAACCCCTTTGCAAATGAGACGACTTCTCGACATATTCCGGCGCGAGTCGGCCAAGGCCCCCGGGGCCCGGTCGGCGACCGCCTCCGTGTCATCCTCCGGACTGGGCCGCGACCCCCTGATCATCGGGGGCGATGGCATGGCCATGAAGGTAGCGACCGTCTACAGCTGCGTCAAGCTCCTTGAGGACGCCGTGGCCTGCCTGCCGATCGAGGTGAGGCGGCTGAGCGGCCACATATTCGTGCCCCACACGCGCAGCGTCTTGCCGTGGCTGCTCAACGTCTCCCCCAACGATCTCGATAACGCCTACGACCTCAAGGCCCAGACCGTGGGGGAAATCCTGCTGGAGGGCAACGCCTACTGGTTTCCGCGCTATGAGAGTCCGCACGATGCAGAGCCGTGCGAGATACTGCTCTGCAACCGGGGCACGTGCAACCCGCAGCAAGATGGCACCTACTACATCGAAGACCGGCTCCAGGACATCCACGGGATCTTCATGCCCGATGAAGTGATCCACTTCAAGGGGATGACCTCCGGCTACGACCGCCGGCGAGGAGTGTCGGTGATCACCCACGCCGCCGAAGTCATAGGGATCGCCGCCGAAGGAGACCGCGAGACCAAGGAGCGTTTCGCCTCCGGAGGCAACATCATGGGTATCGTCTCCAACGGCAAAAGCACCCGGGGGTTCGGCGAATACCAGGACGCCGAGCTGGAGAACGCGGCCCTTGATCTCGACAAACTTTTCCACCGCGAGAACCGCAAGATCGTGAGCGTAGGGGGCCAGATAGATTTCAAGCAACTCTCCATGAGCTCGGCCGATCTCCAGTTTCTGGATTCGCGCAAGTTTACCGTGATCGATATATGCCGATTCTTCAGGGTGCCCCCCTCGTTCGTGTTTGCCGACACCTCGACCAACTATAAGTCAGTGGAGATGGCCAACACCGATTTCCTGACCCACACGCTCAATCCCCTGCTCTGCCGCATGGAGACGGAGCTGCTGCGCAAACTCTTCGGCCCCACCGCAGGGAGGCGCCGGAAAATCACATTCAACCGCAGCGAGCTCAACGCCTGCGACATGACCAGCCGCGTGAAATACCAGATGGCCACGATCCAGGCCGGACTGCGCTCGCCCAACGAGTGGCGCTGCTACGATGATCTGCCGCCGGTGGAGGGGGGCGACACGGTGCTCGTGTCGGCCAACCTGAAGCCAATCACGGATCCAGCGGCATCTCCCGTGCCCCAAGGAAACCAAACTACAGAAGACCATGACGAAAATGATGACTGAAAGCAGCCTCCCGATGCGCCGGGAACTCTACAACCCCACGGCCGGGCTCACACTGCGCAGCAATGAGGACGGCACGCCCTCCCGGGTGATCGAGGGATACGCCATACGCTTCAACGAGCCGAGCCACGTGCTGGGACGTACCAAAGACGGCACGGAATGGCGCGAGATTATCGCGCCGGAGGCCGTGACGCGTGAGTTGCTCGACGGCTCCGACATCCTGATGACGCTCTTTCATGACCGCCAACAGATACTTGCCCGATCGAAACACGGAGCAGGCACACTCTCATACGAGGTGGACGCCACGGGGGTGAAATTCCGTTTCACGGCTCCTCACACCACCGAGGGAGACAAGGCGGTGGAACTTGTGGGACGCGGTGAGCTCGACGGCTGCAGCTTCGCTTTCTCGACCAGGTATGGCGATGCCGGCCACGTGTCGCGTGAGACCGCCACGGATGCCGCAGGAAAGAAAACCGGGCTTTTCACCGTCCGCAGGATGACGGGCATCTACGACTTCACGATAACGGACTGTCCGGCCTACCCCACCACTTCTGTGGCCAACCGTGATCTTGTCTCAATGCTCGAAACGGAATCCGGAGACAGGGAGAAAAAGCAGCATCAGGGCGGAGACACGCACCGGGCGCCCCTCCATGTGCGCCGGGGCAAAGCGATGGCCCGTCTGGATACAACCGCATGATCAATTCAAACTCTATAACGGTATGTCAAAAAAGAAGAAAAGAATCAACCCCTACACCCAGGTCCGCGAGCTGACCGAAAAAAGGGAGGAGGCCAAGGATAAGATCCTCGACATCTACGATGCAGCCGACTCCGAAGACCGCGATCTGACGGAGGCCGAGCAGACCGATGTGGACAGACTTTCGCGCGATGTGCGCAACTATGACCAGCGCCTGCGCGCACTGACCCTGGACGTGGAGCGCCTCGATCCGTCGGTGCGCGAGACCGCCGCGCAGATCATAGTGCAGAACATCCGCGAGAAGCGCCAGACTGAGATCGTGTTGGTGCGCGACATGATGATGGTGGAGGATGCCGCCTCCGGCGGTCTGGTGCCACTGAATATCCAGGACATCCTGCGTCCCCTCACCGAGGGCCTGATCATCGACAAGCTCGGGCTCCCGATGCCCACCGGTCTGCACGGCGAGTTCGTGTGGCCGATGTATGAGATGGCTGAGGCCACGGTGCTCGGCGAGGGTGTGGAGCTGACCGACTCCAAGATCCCCTTCTCCAAGCTCACAGCCTCTCCGGAGCGCGTGGGCGTGGCCTATTCGGTGACCAACCAGGCCATCAACCAGACTAACGGAGTGATCGAGATGGTGGTGCGCGAGGTGCTCCCCAAATCGGTGGCCCTCCTGCTCAACAAGATCATCCTGGGCCGCAAGAAAGTCAATGGCGCGACTAACCTCGCCGGCCCCTTCACGGATGCCGTGGCCGCTCCGCTGAAGCTCTCGGCTGTGCCGACAGCCATAGAGCTCAACAAACTGATGAAGGCCCGCGTGCTCTCCACCGGCATCGATGGATCCGCCCTCTGCTGGACCATGACCAAGGCTATGGAGGCCATACTCGAAGTCACCCCGATCAGCAAGGACGGCATTTTCATTCCGATGATCCAGAACGGCCGTCTACTCGGTCTGCCCGTCTACACCTCCAACGAGATGGCCGACGTCACGAAGACCTATAAGAAATACAGCGGCACGGCCTTCGCCGACTACACCCTCAAGGAGGGGGATCGCGTGGCAGGATCCGTGACCGACACCTCGGAAATCGCCACCCCGGTGAAGGATGCCATCTACGAGATAAGGGACGTGACGGAATACATCGGCCTGGGCGACTGGCGCTATCAGCCGATGGGCCTCTTCGGAAGCATCCGCTTCACAGTGGATCCCTACTCCAAGGCCCGCAAGGATGCCGTGGATTTCGTGCTTAACTGTGACTACGCGACCAAGACCCTGCGTCCGGAGGCTTTCGCCCTCGGTAAGGTTTCGGCCGCCGGCGCCTGATTCTGATTGCCCATGTCGCTGACTCCCGTCGCCCTGCTCCGGTCACAGACCATGACCGATGACTGTCCGGCTCCGGAATGGTCCGGAGAGACGGACTATCTGCAGTCGCTGCTCGATGCCGCCGAGGAGTGGGTATGTCTTCACACCCACCGTCCGCTGGAGGAACTGACGGACGCCACCGGTGGTCTGGCGGCCCCGGTGCGCCACGCCGTGCTGATGCTCGGCGCCCACTGGTATAACCAGCGTGAGGCAGTGGCCGGAGCGCAGATGGCCGAGGTGCCTTTCGGCGTCTCGACGCTGCTCGCCCCCTACCGCTCCTTCCGCCGCAAATCCGGAGAGACCGAATCATGATAGCCGGAAGACTCAGATCGGTCCTCAAGGTGTGGCGCCCGGTGAGGAGGGAGGACGAATACGGCCAGCAGCTCGGCACGTGGGAGGAACTTGAGCCCATACGTGCCGAAAGGGTGAGGATGACCGGGCGCTCGCGGGTCGAGACCGCCGAGGTGTTCGCCGGATACGATGCCGTCTACAATGTCCGGTCGGTCCACGACATCTCCGAGGGGTGGAGGGTGCAGGAGTGCGGCCATTCGCCGGTGATGAGGGTGGACAGCGTGATAGTGTGGCACACCAAGGGATTCCGGCAGCTGCTCTGCCATAAGGAGAATACGTGATGGCACGGGGCGCTGAAATCACCTTTGACGAAAGCCGGTTCCTTCAGCTCTGGGAGCGGCTATCGGAAAAGAACCGGCTGGCGGTCATGCGCCGGGCATACCGCCAAAGCGGACAGAAGCTCCGCCGGGAGGTGATCCGCCAGATCCGGAGCCCGCAGACCCGCCTGCGCTGGGATCCCTCGATGCGCCGCAGCGTCCGACTCATCGTATTCAGGCAGACTCCCGGCTTCCGCGTCACCGTCGGCACCAAGGGACGCCCGGGGGCGGGACTGACCAGGGAACAGTTTAACGCCGGCAGATATGCCGGATGGCACATGACCAGCCGCCGCGACGGGAGATACCAAGACCGCGAGGCCTTCCTCATAAAGCCCGTGCTGATATGGGCCGAGAAAGGAACCGCACACCGCTACAGAAACAAGGGAAAGGGCCGCACGGGACAGATGGAGCCGGGAATGTTTATGGAACGCGCCCGCGACAACATGACCGACGCCATACAGTCCGAACTGGCCGACATACTTATGACCGCAATCGTAAAACAGGCAGCAAGAAATGGTATCTGGTGAAAAAACAGTGATCAGCGGTGGCTCGGTGATCCGCACCCTCCTCTCAGGCTCCCGGGAGGTGACGGCCCTCTGCTCCCGCATTTTTCCGGTGGCCTCCGACAATGAGGAGACCCTCCCCTACATCGTCTATCGCCGGGCCGGGCTCGATCCAACGCCGGTAAAGAGCGGCAGGCCGGCCGATACGGCCCTCTTCGAGGTGTGGGTCTATGCCTCCACCTACGCCGGAAGTTTGGAGATTGCCGAGGCCGTCCGCACGGCTCTCGACGGGTTCAGCGGAGAGTGTGCGGGGCTCTGTGTGCGGTATCTGGCCATGACCGACGCCGCCGAGGACGCCGTGGCTGCTGGCGACGCCATGGTGCAGCAGCTCACCTTCGAGATGAAAGCATAATCATTCAAAAAACTTTATAATTCTTAAAACAGCATGTGCGCAGCAAAAACAGGATACGCCAACGGTTCGGACGTTCTGGTCAACGTGGCCGGAAAGGTCTGCGGCCATTCCACCAGTCATGACATATCATATAAGACCAACACCAAAAGCGTGGCCGTGAAGCCACCCGCGACCGTCAAGGGTCCCACCCAGGCCGGGTTCTCCGAACAGATAGGCACCGAACAGAGCATCACGCTCAAGGTGGACGGTCTGAAGCATTACCAGGAGGCCGAGGGCACCCTTGAGGAAATCCGCGCCGCATGGTTCAAGAAGGAACCGGTCGAGGTTAAGGCCTTCATGCGTGATGAGGATTCGAAACCTTATCTCGTGTGCGACTTCCTGATCACCGATCTCCAGGAAACGGCCAAGGTCAATGAGGAGGTCACCTATTCATTCACCGCCGTGTCGTCCGGAGCGCCCAAGACGTTCCTGATTCCGGGCTCAACCACCCCAGCATCATGAGCAAAATAACCGTAGACAGCGTGAAACATGACGCCGTGATGACCAACGGCGCCATCATCGAGACCAAGGACCGTATCGGCTTTGATCCGATGTTTGAGCCTTCGAAAATCGACACCCACGCCATGACCATGCTGGCGTGGTGTTCACTCAGGGCCGCGGCCAGGCGCAACAACGGCAGTTTTGACATGAGTTTCGAGGACTTCGCCGACCGCGTGACGCTCCGCGAGGTCAACGCCTGGTTTGTGGCGGAAAATCCTCCGGCCGAGACCGACACTGAAAAAAAAATTACACGATAACACATCTGCTGGGGCTGGCAGTCGGCAGGATCGGACTTTCGGTGTCCGATTTCCGCTCCATGACTCCCGCCGAGTTTTCGGCCGTGTGGGAGGCGTGGATCAAGGGGAAGGAGAGCGACGGCATCGAGGCGTGGCGCAGGGTGCGCGCATTGGGCTGCATGATCGTGCAGCCGTGGGTAAGGGAGACCCTCGACCCCGCCGAGGTGATGCCGCTCAAGGGAGACGATGACCGGCCCCGGCAGATTTCTTCACAAACATCGCGGAAGCGTGACGGCCACGAGGCCTTCATGCGCCGCATGAAACAGATAAGGGAATCATCATGAGCGCCAACGCAGTGACCACGGTCAGTCTGACCTTCAAGATGCAGACCGACGGTACGGAGCAGTCGATGCAGGACATTGCCCGCTCCGTGGAGGCGGTGCGTTCGGCGCTCAACTCCACAATGGAGCCGGCCGAGAATCTCCGCACCCGGCTCATCAACTATAACGAGATCGCCCGCTCCTTCCGGACGATCACGGAATCCGTGGACACGGTCAACGGAATCTTCCAGGATCTCACGGCGGCTTATCGGGTACAGGAGGATGTGGAGACGCGTCTTGAGGCGGTGATGAAGCGCACAATGGGGGCGCGCGTCGAGGACGTGCAGGCAATCAAAGATCTCACTGCGGCACAGCAGCAGATCGGCATCATCGGCGATGAGGTGCAGCTCGCCGGAGCCCAGGAACTGGCCACCTATCTTGAGTTGCGGTCAAGTCTGGAGACACTGATCCCGGTGATGAACGACATGGTGGCCCAGCAGTACGCCTTCGGTGCCTCCGGAGAAAACGCCGCGCAGATCGCCACGATGCTCGGAAAGGTGATGCAGGGCCAGACGGGCGCCCTTTCGCGCTATGGCTATACCTTCGACGAGGCTCAGGAAAAGATACTCAAGACCGGCACCGAGATGGAGCGTGCTGCCATGCTCGCCGAAGTGGTCTCGGAATCGGTCGGAGGCGTCAATCAGTCGCTTGCACAGACCGACAGCGGAAAGGCCCAGCAGCTCGCCAACGCGCTGGGTGACGTTAAGGAACAGCTCGGAGGCATGGTGCGCAACATAGCCCCTTACGTGGACCTTACATCCCAGGTGCTCTCCTCGATTAACGCGCTGGCAAGCCTGAGGGCATCCGTGCTCGCGCTGATCCCATCGCTCAACTCCGCATCAACGTCCACACGCATACTCGGCATCACAATACGGACCACCACCACTGCGGCCCGCGTGATGGCCGTGGCCCTACGCGCGGCTTTAATCGGCACCGGAATCGGAGCGGCCATAGCTGCCCTCTCGTGGCTGATGGAGAAACTGACCGGATCCACGGCTGAGGCCGGAAAGGAAATGGCCGCCACCGGCGAGAGAATCCGCAATATGGCCGATGTGACCAGGGACGCCGCGACCCGGGCAACCGAGCAACGCGTCCGCATCGAGGCGCTCATAAAGGTGATGGACGACGAGACCAGGTCTATGAAGGACCGGACCAAGGCCCAGAGGGAACTCAACAGCACGATCGACGACTTCAATGCCCGCCTCGATGCCACCGGGCAGAAGTTCCGTTACAACAAGCAGGCTCTCGATGATTACATCAGTTCCCTCCAGAAGGCCTACACCGTGGAGGGGGCCAAGGATCTCCTCACGGATCTCGGACGCAACAAGGCCGAGATAATCATAGAGCGCGAGAGGGTCAAGAAGCGTTATGAGGAGATGCGGGACAGCAACGCCGCAGGCACATCTCCGGAAACCAGACGGATTGTGGCGGCGAGGAACGGCGCTACAAACAGCTCACAGCTTACTGCGGTGAACAACAGTCTGGACTCCTTCGAGAAGGTGGAGCTCGGGGCGCTCGACAAGAGGGAGAAGGAAATTGACGCCGAGATGGAGGCCATCTCAAAAGTGATAGAGGGTTACGAGACCTCCCCGGCTCCCGCTCCTAACGCCTCCTCCTCTTCCGGGAGAGGCGGGACCCGGCACGAGGAGACCCGCTACGAGAAACTGAACAGGCTGATCTCGGAGACTGTGGCGAAGGCCGACACCCTGACAGAGGAGGAGGCCCGGTCGGCGCGGAGCAACATAACGGCCTGGCAGGAGGAGATACGGATGATCGAGCTGCGGCGCGCCGAGCTCACACGTCCCGACACTCTGGAGACCGCCAGGAATTACGATGACGAGATAAATTACCAGACCGCGCTGCTGGCTACCCAGCGCGGGGCCGAAGCCGCGCGGACCACGGAACGCCTGCGTGCCCTGAAGATGGAGAAGGGGGCGCTGACCGAAGTGGCGGACACTCTTCCCCGCCAGATCACCACCTACGAGGAACTTGACGAGGCCATCGCCTATTATGACCGCAGGCTTCAGAAAGCCACGGCCACTCAGCGCATCAGCATAGAGCTGGTGAAGAAATCGTTGACCGAGCTCCGCGAGGAATGGCAAAAGGCGGCTGCTCCTCCGGAGATACCGACTGACACGCTGATGGAAAACCTTGAGACAGCGATCACTGATATCACCTCCCGGGTCGGTGATCGGCAGGGTACCGTCACCGTTCGGACCGTGGGCATGGAGGAGGCCGCCCGGCAGATCAAGGAGATCACCCGGCTCTTCGAGCAGTTTGGCGACCGCATGAGCTCCACCCAGCGGGAAGCGCTTGAGAAGTCGCTGGAGGCATACCGAAAATATGGACGGGAGGCGGCCCGAAGTATCTCGACCGTGTCATCCTCCTGGAACTCCCTGAAGGGTATCGGCAACGGCATCGAGTCCATTTCCGATGCGTTGACCCGGCAACAGAGCCTGTGGAAAGCCCTGACGGGAGTGATCGATGGTGCATTGTCCGTGGTGCAGGGAGTCCGGGGCGTGATCCAGCTCATCAACTCCCTTTCGGTGGTGACGCAGACGGCAGCTACCACTACAACCGCGGTGACGGTGGCCGAATCGGCGGCAGCCTCCGAGGAGACGGCCGCTTACTCGGCCCTGGCCGCGGCCAAGACCTTCGCAGCCCATGCCTACATCCCCTTTGCCGGCACGGAGATCGCTGCCGGATTTGTAGCCGCTCAGCAGTCGGTGATCGCGGCTGCGGCTATCCCGAAATTTGCCGAGGGCGGAATTGTCTACGGTCCTACGC
>CAMWHX010000023.1 GCA_947174155.1 uncultured Porphyromonadaceae bacterium | reverse complement strand
CGGGAGGGGTGGGCAGATCGGGCTGACCGATGTTGAGCCGGTAGATCTTGAGTCCCTTGGCGGCAGCTTCGGCGGCTAAGGGGGCGAGCTTGCGGATCGGAGATGCGGGGATCTCCTGACCGCGGTTTGAGATTTGGGGCATGATATTAGAATTAGTGAGTGGTGATTAGTGATAAGTGATGAGTGGTTAGTGATTAGTGGAGCTTCGTCCGGTTGCTTGGAGATCTTCTCTTGGCTTGAGGTTTGTCTCCCGGTGGAGCCTCCGGTTTGTCTCCGGGTGGGAGCCTCCGATTTGTCTTTGGGTTTTAGCTTTGCGCTCCCTCTCCAGGCGTGGATAGGAGGCACAGTACCGACGCAGTTCGCACTCCCCGCAGAGAGGGGTGCGTGACTTGCAGACATAGCGGCCGTGGAGTATGAGCCAGTGGTGGGCCTTGGAGAGCAGCTCGGCGGGGATATGTCGCACGAGTGTCTTCTCTGTCTCCAGCGGTGTGCGGGAGTTGCGGGTCAGTCCCAGACGGTTGCTGACGCGGAAGACGTGAGTGTCAACGGCCATCGCCGCGTCTCCCCACACGACGGAGAGCATGACGTTGGCCGTCTTGCGTCCCACACCGGGGAGGCGCATCATCAGGTCGATGTCACGCGGCACCTCGCCGCCAAACTCCTCGTGGAGCATCCTCGCCGCTTTGAGCAGATGGCGGGTCTTGGCGTTGGGGAAGGTCACGCTGCTGATATAGGGGAGCAACTCCTCCTCCGTCGCGGCCGCCAGGGCCACTGCATCCGGATAGGCCTCGAAGAGGGGAGGGGTCACCATGTTGACGCGCTTGTCGGTGCATTGAGCTGAGAGTATCACCGCCACCAGCAGGTGAAACGGTGAGTCATAATGCAACTCAGTGCGTGGGTCGGGCATTATGCGCCCGAAGGTCTCCAATATCGCAGCATAACGCTCCTTGACCGTCATCGGGCAGCCTCAAATTCACGCAGGAAGCGCATGTCGTTTTCCGAGAAGAGACGCAGGTCGCTGACGCGGTATTTCAGGTTGGTGATTCTCTCCACACCCATACCGAAGGCATAACCGGAGTAGATCTCCGGATCTATGCCGCAGGCTTTGAGGACGTTGGGGTCCACCATGCCGCAACCCAAGATCTCCACCCAGCCGGTGTGCTTGCAGAAGCCGCAACCCTTACCGCCACAGATGTTGCACGAGATATCCATCTCGGCCGAGGGTTCGGTGAAGGGGAAGTAGCTCGGACGCAGACGGATCTTGGTCTCGGGGCCAAACATCTGACGGGCGAAGTGCAGCAGAGCCTGACGCAGGTCGGCAAACGACACATTGCGGTCGATGTAGAGACCCTCCACCTGATGGAAGAAGCAGTGGGCGCGGGCCGAGATAGCCTCGTTGCGATATACGCGGCCGGGGCAGACGATACGGATCGGGGGTTGAGTCTTCTCCATCACACGGGTCTGCACGCTGGAGGTGTGGGTGCGCAGCAGGATGTCAGACGGATCGCGGGCGATGAAGAAGGTGTCCTGCATGTCACGGGCCGGATGATCCGGGGGAAAGTTTAGCGATGAGAATACGTGCCAGTCATCCTCGATCTCCGGACCCTCGGCGATGGTGAAGCCCATCGAGGCAAAGATGGAGATGATCTCCTTCTTGACCAGAGCGAGGGGATGGCGTGTGCCCAGGGGGAGGGGAGTGGCCGTGCGGGTGAGGTCGATGTCGGCTGCCTCAGCCTCGGCACCGGCGGCGAGAGCCTCGCGAAGTTCGGCGAGACGCTCGGTGGCCAGAGTCTTCAGTTCGTTGAGGAGTTGACCTATCTCGCGCTTTTGCTCGGCAGGCACGCTGCGGAAGTCGGCCATAAGGGCAGCGATGGCACCCTTCTTGCCGAGATATTTGATGCGAAACTGCTCCACGGCGGCCTCATCAGGAGCCGTAGCGACGGAGAGTTCAGCTTTCAAAGCGTTGATTTTATCTATCATGACAATAAATGTGAGGGCCCCGCATGAGGGCGTGGGGCTTTTCAAAAGCAAAATTAATGAAAAAAATCCGATTTTCGGCCTTTGCAGTCTATAACTTGAAATTTTTTGATTAAATTCGCGCAATGATCGTATGCTTTAAGGTTTTACCATACCCTCCATGCGATAACATATCAACCAGACAAATCAGCTAATCTCCACATGAGACCAAATCACCCCTTAGGGCAAATGCTCGCTCTCCTCGCCCTGACCGCCTCCGCGACGGCTATTGGAGCTACGCTGCCCGTGTCCCTTTATTCCACTGATACCGGCGACGCCAAAGTCTTCGGCTACACCTTTGCCGACGGCTTCGTCTCCGGTATGTCGGATAATGGATTATGGGCCACCTACAAGACTCCGGACTATGCCGAAGTGGACTGCGTGCCTCGTCGTCTGAATCTCTCCACCGGTGAGATAGAGTCCCTCCCCATAGACCTGAGTAAATATCCCGGCTCCGTCGCAGCCTCCTATGATATCACCGATGACGGCGAAATGATGGTCGGCATGGTCGACTGGTTTCCCGCCTACTACAAGGACGGTGAGTGGCATGACCTGGAATTTCCCAAGAATTCCAGAGGATACAGTGGCGCCGCCTATTCCGTCTCAGCCGACGGCCATACAGTGGTCGGTTGGATCGGGCTGAGTTTCACGGCGTTCAAACCCCTCATCTGGCGCGATGGCAAACTCCTGGAAATCGGGCAGCTCCCGACCTACGAGGAGATGCTCGAGCGTCATATTATCGACCGGTCCGACTATGATGAACACAAGGCTAAGGGGCAGACTCCCAACGTAGCCTTCTTCAAGGTGTCGGGCGATGGTAAGACCGTCCTGGCCGGAGTTGACCACAACTATCCCGGATGGGGATGCTCATATATAATCTATCATGTAGATGACGCCACCTGGGAGTGGATAGCCGACGATGATATCACCGGGGGCAACGTGGCCTATGTCGACGGAGCCACCATGAGCCATAGCGGAGAGTGGGTCTCCTGCTCCGTCGTGTCGACGCGCTGGAACGCCGATGGCAGTTGGGACGACTATCACCAGCCCGCTATCTACCATGTCCCGACTCGCACCTTCACGCGAGGTGTCGGAGGCGGCTCCATCATCGATAATGACGGCACATGCTACGGCGGCTCGATACCCGCCCTCGAAGATGGGATCACTGTCCCCATCGACAAACTCGTGAAGCAGAAATATGGTATCGACTTCTGGGAGGCTACAGGCCACGACGGATTCTATGACGGATTCCTCTTCGATATCTCCGCCGATGGTCGCACCCTCCTGGGTCAGACCCAGCCCCGCCTCTACGCCTACTCCGTGACTCTCCCCATCCCCTTGAAGGAGGCGGCCAACGGGATCAATCTCCTTCAGGACTGGACACCCTTCCCCCCGCAGGGCACACGTCTGAGCCGATTGGAGAGTGTGATGATGCAGTTTACGTCAAGCGCCACTCCGGTCAGGGATGTGCAGGCCTCGCTGATCTGCGACGGTGAGGTCATAGCCCTCTCCTCCGGCACGAAGTGGCGTCAGGGTAACACCTGGACCATCGAGTTCCCCGTCACCATGCTCGAAGAGGGTAAGACCTACACCGTCAGTCTCCCCGAGGGTATGTTTGGCGGTCGCAACGCTGCCAGCAAGAGCCCTGCCATCAGCTGGACCTTGCAGGGACGCGCCGACACCCCAATGATACCCCTCGGCGTGACCCCGCGCGAAGACTCTGCTGTCATCGAACTGGGCTCCTATAACATGGTGACGATGGACTTCGATACCTTCACCCTCACCGGCAACGTGACCGGTCAGCTCTATGAGAAGGGGGCTTCCACACCGCTGTGTCCCCTCGTTCTCTCGGCTGTCGACAACTCAGTGAGAGCCTACCCGGCTGCTACACGCCGTCTGAATCAGGGCAAGGAGTATGAGGTGGTCATCCCGGAAGGTGTCATCACCGACCTGACCGGCAATTGCCCCAACCCCGAGATACGACTCAGTTATCGCGGGTCCTTCATCCCCGGCGGAGGTGTGCCGGGCGCACTCTTCTTCGACGATTTCAGTTCACCCAACGAGTCTCTGAGTAATTTCCTCCTATACGAGGGGGATCATCTCCCCCCCGTGGTCGACATGCAGGACTGGGGATTTGACAATGACAACACCCCCTGGAACTTCTCCGTGCGCGACGAGACCGATTACGATTATTGCGCCGCCTCCCACTCCCGCTATCAGGGTGGTGGCACCTCCGATGACTGGCTCGTCATCCCGCGTCTGGTCATCGACAGCGAGTGGTATCGCCTAAACTTCAAGTCTCAGAGCCATCTGGGGCGCTATACTGACCGTCTGAAAGTCCTCGTCTGGGAGAGTGACGAGATCCTCGGATCGCTTGACAAGAACACAGTCGAGCGCATGAAGAGTGAGGGCACCATTATCTATGACGAGGTTCAGGATCCCGGTATGCAGGAGAATCTCCTTGCCGGCGACTGGCGCGACAACTCCCTGAGTCTCGCACAGTTCAAGGGTAAGAATGTCTATATTGCCTTCATCAACGACAACACTAACCAGAGTGCCCTCTTCGTGGATGATATAGCCGTGGTCTACGACGGTGACTTCACATTGCAGAGCACTACCCCCGCCACTGTCGCCCTGGCCGATGAGGTCCCTGTGAGCGTCCACGTCGAGCTCCTCGGTGACCGCGACTGGCAGCGTGTCGAAGCCTCTTGGCAGACCGCCGACGGTGAGCAGTCGGACAGCAAGAGCTTCGAGCTGACATCCGAGACCGGCAAGTCGTTTGACATCATCTTCGACAAGCCTCTCCTCCCCGCTCTCGGAGGCGTGACACCCTACACCATCACCATCGCCCTTGACGATGAGCACCAGAGTGTGGCCGGCACCGTGGCCAACTTAGCGATGAATGTCACCAAGCGAGTGCTGATCGAGGAGGGCACGGGCTCCTGGTGCGGCTACTGTCCGCAGGGAGTCATAGCTCTGGAGGAACTCGATAAGATGTATGGCGAGCAGGTGGTCCCCGTGTGCATCCACAACGGTGACACCTATGCCTTCGACTCCTACGATGCCTTCCTGAACCTCGGCGGATACCCCTCGGGACGTGTCAACCGTCGCGCACGCGTCGCCTTTCCGATCAGCCTGAGTTCCGTCACCGGCACTTACAGTCTGAGTTCCGAGGCCGGCGACGAGACCTTTGCCGACATGGTCGCTATCGAGCTTGAAACCCCCGCCTACGCCTCGATCGAGGTGGCCGGTGTCACAGTCGCTGACAACGGACTGGTGAGCGTAGATGTTGAGGCAGCCCTCGCCCTGACGAGCGACGATGTGGCCTACAACCTGCTGATAATACTTACCGAGGATGGCCTCACAGGTCGTCAGACCAACTATCTCGATGGCCAGAGTGACCCCCTCTTCGGCGACTGGCGTACGGCCGGACGCAGCGTTTACTGCGACTATCACGACGTAGCCCGCACCATCGCCGGCACATCCTTCTATGGAGAGAGCGGTGTCTTACCCTACTCCATGAAGGCCGGAGAGGTACAGAAGGCCACCACATATCTCACCCTCCCCGCCGGTGCCGATCCGGAGAAGTGTCGTGTAGTGGTGGCCCTCATCGACGGTACAGACGGACATGTGGTCAACGCCGTACGCACTCCCTATCTCCCCGAACTTTCCGGTGTGGAGAGCGTCGAGGTGACCGAGGGCTTCACTGCAGTCGACGGACGCATACTCTTCGGCGGCTCGACAGAGGGAGTACGCATTTACAGCACGTCCGGTATCGAGCTGACCAACGGATCCCTGTACGGCCCGGTGATCGCCACAGCGACAGCGGCAGACGGCCGCGTTCATACAGCCCGCATCTACATGCATTGATTTAGACAATACTTCTATACACAACTGACGCCGGCAGTCGCATCCTCGCGCACTGCCGGCGTCTTGTATATATTTCCGGGTCGGACAGAACAAATAGGCTATCTGTTAAGTTATATTAACAGAAACTAAATACCTTAAACAAGATACCAGTCGAAATGATAATCCAATTGCTGTTTGTGCTGGCTGCCATCATCGTGGGTGCACGCCTGGGAGGTATAGGCCTGGGTGTGATGGGTGGTGTAGGTATAGCCATACTGGTCTTCGTCTTTGGTCTGGAGCCGGGCGAGGTTCCCATAGACGTGATGCTGATGATCGCCGCTGTCATCTCCGCCGCTGCCGCTATGCAGGCTGCGGGTGGTCTTGACTATCTGGTGCGCCTCGCAGAAAAAATGCTGCGCAAGAATCCCTCTCAGGTTACTATCCTCAGCCCCCTGGTGACCTACTTCTTCACTTTCGTAGCCGGTACGGGCCACGTAGCCTACTCCGTGCTCCCGGTCATCGCCGAGGTGGCACGCGAGACCAAGATACGCCCTGAGCGTCCGCTCGGCATAGCCGTCATAGCCTCGCAGCAGGCCATCACCGCGAGCCCCATCTCAGCGGCTACAGTGGCTTTGCTCGGACTGCTGACCGATTTCCATATCACTCTCTTCGATATTATCAAGATCACCATACCGGCCACACTGGTAGGTGTCCTAATCGGTGCTTTCCTGAGTAAGCGCGTCGGTAAGGAACTGATGGAGGATCCCGAATATCTGCGTCGCGTGGAAGCCGGTATGATTACTGAAAACAAGAAGGTTATCAATGAGATCCGCACTCCGTGGCAGGCCAAGCTGTCGGTGGTGCTCTTCATCCTCTCTACGGCTCTCATCGTGGTATTCGGTTCCATCCCATCTATGCGACCGGTTTTCAACGGCACTCCGATGGGAATGCCTGAGCTCATCGAGATCCTGATGCTCTCGACCTGTGCCATTATCCTTATAGTGTCGCGTACCAACGGTATCGCCCCCACTCAGGGCAGCGTCTTCATCGCCGGTATGCAGGCCGTGATCGCCATCTTCGGTATCGCCTGGATGGGTGACACCTTCATCCACGGCAACCTCACCGTCCTCACCGAGGGTGTCAAGGGTCTCGTCACCGAGATGCCCTGGCTCTTCGCCGTCGCCCTCTTCGTGATGTCGATACTCCTTTACAGCCAGGCAGCCACAGTGCGTGCCATCATGCCTCTGGGTATCGTACTGGGGATGAATCCCATGATGCTTATCGCCCTCTTCCCCGCCGTGAACGGCTACTTCTTCCTCCCCAACTATCCGACCCTCGTGGCGGCCATTAACTTCGACCGTACCGGCACGACGAGGATAGGCAAGTATCTGCTCAACCACTCGTTTATGATGCCCGGCATGGTAGCTACTGTCGTAGCCATTGTCACTGGGCTGCTGCTCATACAGCTTTATTGATGGCGCAAACACATAGTCAGAATGTTAATACACTGAATATAAACCACTTATAGGGAATTTATGAAAAGACTCAGTAATCTCGTACTGCTTATCATGCTGGCAGTATGCGGCGTAGCCACAATGACGGCCGCCAAGCCCAAGATCCACATCCTCGCTACCGGCGGCACAATCGCCGGTGCCGGTGCAAGCTCCACCAAGACCAACTATTCCGCCGGCCAGGTGGCCATCAGCTCCCTGCTGGAGGCCGTGCCTCAGATCAACGATATCGCCGACGTGACCGGTGAGCAGATCGTGAGCATAGGCTCGCAGGATATGACTGATGACGTGTGGCTGACACTCGCCAACCGTATCAACGAGCTCCTCGCCGGTGACGTGGACGGTATCGTCATCACTCACGGCACCGACACTATGGAGGAGACAGCATACTTCCTCAATCTCACCGTCAAGAGTGAGAAGCCCGTGGTGCTGACAGGCGCCATGCGTCCCTCGACCGCTATCAGCGCTGACGGCCCCCTGAACCTCTACAACGCTGTCGTGACCGCTGCTGCCGGTAAGGAATCTTCAGGCAAGGGTGTACTGATTGCCATGAACGGACTCATCCTCGGTGCTCACGCCACCCAGAAGATGAACACTGTCAGCGTCGAGACTTTCCAGGCTCCCGATTTCGGTGCGCTGGGTTATATCCATGACGGTAAGGTCTATTACAACGGCCTTTCCCTCAAGCGCCACACTGTCAATTCCGAGTTTGACGTGACAGGTCTGAAGAAGCTCCCTAAGGTCGGTATCGTCTACAGCTACTCCAACGTGGAGGCTGACGTGATGGATCCCTTCCTCAATAATGGTTACGAGGGTGTGGTTCACGCCGGTGTAGGCAACGGTAATTTCCACAAGAACCTCCTCCCCAAGCTGCTCGATGCACGCAAGAAGGGTATCGTGGTGGTTCGCTCCAGCCGTGTGCCGACAGGTCCTACGACTCTCAACGGTGAAGTGGATGACAACAAGTATGAGTTCGTAGCCTCCGAGGAGCTCAATCCCCAGAAGGCCCGCGTCCTCCTGATGCTCGCCCTGACCAAGACCAAGGACTGGAAGAAGATCCAGCAGTACTTCGAGCAGTATTGATGATATTTCCGCCGGAGACACTCGTAGCAATACCCGGGTGTCTCTGACGGATTCTTTTATACTCCCTCATCTGATCTCCACTACTAATATCTACTAACTAATCTCTATGATGGATTTCTGTATGAAACAATACATCCCCGCTTTCTTAGCCCTCGCCGCTGTCGCTTTCGGCGCGCAGGCACAGCAGAACTACACCACCGATGAGCAAGGCCTTATCGAGACCGTAGCCAAGATTGAGAAGAAGACCGATAAGTTCAACATGTATTTCAACATGCATGGTGACTTCGAGACCAACTGGACCGGCAGCCAGTTCGAGGGTGGCAAATTCCAGATGAAGCAGTTCCGCATCGAGTTTCGCGGTGACATCAACGACTGGCTGAGCTACCGCTACCGCCAGCGCGTCAACAAGGGTGATGACACCAATGGCTATCGCGACAACCTCTGGCGCAGCATCGACATCGCCGGCATCGGCGTGAAGCTCGACAAGTGGCAGTTCTTCCTCGGTAAGCAGTGTGCTGCCTACGGAGGTATCGAGTTTGACCTTAATCCCATCGAGATATACCAGTATTCCGACATGGTCGACTACATGACCAACTTCATGTCGGGTGTCAACATCGCCTATAACTTCAACTCCCGCCAGCAGTTGCAGTTCCAGATGCTCAACGCCATCAACGGTCCGTCGGAGGAGATGTATGGAAACTACCGTCCCTGCAAGTTCCCCATGGTCTACACCCTCAACTGGAACGGCACCGTGACCGACTGGTACAAGACCCGCTGGTCAGCATCCGTGATGCGCGAGCCGGAGTCCAAGAATATGTACTACTTCGCGCTTGGCAATGATTTCAGCTATGACAAGTTTGGCGCCTACTTCGACTGGATGTATTCTATCGAAGGTATAGACCGTAAGGGTATCATGACCGAGATTATCGGCGCCGACAACGGCTTCAACCAGAAGAAGGCGGACTATATGTCATTTGTATGGCATCTCAACTACCGTATCGCACCGAAGTGGAACATCTTCGCCAAGGTGATGTATGAGACCGCCGGTCTCGGCAAGGGAGCCACCATCGCCGGTACTGCCGGACCCGTCGAGCTCAAATCCGGCAACTACCGCACCTCCTGGGGCTACATCGGCGGCATCGAGTTCTACCCCCTTCAGGACCGTAACCTCCACTTCTTCCTGACCTACGTAGGACGCGACTACAAATACAGCGGCCGCGCCTTCGAGATCAACTCCGCCAACCACGACTACAATACCAATCGTCTCTCCTGCGGCTTCATCTGGCAGATGCCCGTCTTCTGACCCGGCATTCACCCGACTACAGAGAGGTGCGACAGCCCCAGCGGTGGGGCCGCGCCCACCTGGACCCGGCCCTCCGCCACGGAGCACCCCATGGAACGGATAGCGCCCACCTGCCCACGCTGGCCGGATATGTCCACTGGCGGCTCACGGGGGAAAAGAAGG